>DATGWQ010000341.1:0-47519 GCA_035299385.1 Bacteroidales bacterium
CCTTCCCTCAGCAGGTTCACGCCGACCAGGACATCGATGGCACCATTCCTGAGGCCTTCCATGATATCGATCCGGTCAAGGGTCTCAATATCTGAATGAATGTAGCTGCATTTCACACCATAGCGCGTAAGATACGATGAAAGCTCTTCCGCCATCCTTTTGGTTATTGTAGTTACAAGTGTCCTCTCCCCTGCTTTGGTCCTTGCCTTAATCTCAGCCATGAGGTCATCGATCTGGTTGTGGCTTGGCCTTATTTCTATCGGAGGATCCAGCAGCCCGGTGGGGCGGATGATCTGATCTACAAACACGCCTTCACTTTTTTCAAGCTCATAATCAGCCGGCGTTGCACTGACGAATATCGTTTGGCCGGTAAGCGCCTCGAATTCCTCCATGCGCAAAGGCCTGTTATCGAGGGCTGCCGGCAGGCGGAAACCGTATTCGACAAGGGTCTGCTTCCTGGAGTGATCGCCACCGTACATTGCCCGGATCTGGGGCACGCTGACATGACTTTCGTCGATAACAGTTATAAAATCATCCGGGAAGTAATCGATAAGACAGAATGGCCTTGTGCCCGGATTCCTTCCGTCAAAGTACCTTGAATAATTCTCTATGCCGCTGCAGTAGCCAAGCTCCTTTATCATCTCAAGATCATAAAGAACTCTCTGTTCCAGCCGTTTGCCTTCCTCTTTCTTTCCTATATCGTTGAAATGAAGGACCTGTCTCACCATGTCATCCTGGATTTCCTTTACCGCATAATTGATCCTATCCCTTGTAGTTACGAAGATATTTGCCGGATAAAGGATGTACTCATTCATATCTTCCAGCCTGATCCCTGTTAGCGGATCGAAGGTGTTGAGCTCCTCTATCTGGTCGCCAAAAAAGCTGATCCTTACGCCAATATCAGCATAGGCAGGAAAGACATCGACAGTATCACCCCTGACCCTGAAGGTGCCGTGCCTGAATTCGAGCTCATTCCTCGAATAAAGGCTGTCCACCAGCTTTCTGAGCAGGACGTTTCTCCCGACATTCTGTCCGGTCCTTATCTGGATGGTATTTGAATGAAAGTCATCAGGATTGCCGATACCATAGATGCAGGAAACAGATGAGACCACAATGACATCCTTTCTGCCAGACAGCAGGGATGATGAGGCGCTGAGACGCAGCTTCTCTATCTCCTCATTGATGGAAAGGTCTTTTTCTATATAGGTATCAGAAACAGGAAGATAAGCCTCGGGCTGATAATAATCATAATATGAGACGAAATATTCCACCCTGTTTTCAGGGAAGAATTGCTTGAATTCGCTGTAAAGCTGTGCCGCAAGCGTCTTGTTGTGACTGAGCACCAGGACAGGCCGGTTCACTTTTGCAACGACGTTGGCAATGGTGAATGTCTTGCCCGAGCCTGTCACCCCCAGCAAAGTCTGGTAAGGGACTCCCTTCCGGAGTCCTCCCACAAGCTGGTTAATAGCTTCCGGCTGGTCCCCTGTCGGCTGAAAATCAGATGTAAGCTTGAAATCCATTCAGCAAAATTAATTAATAAAAAGAAAAGGCGCTTCTTTAAGGAGCGCCTTTACCTGCCGTATACGGCATATCTAACCCAAATAACCCTTCAATAATCTGCTGCGCGATGTATGCCTCAGCCTTCTTATAGCTTTTTCCTTTATCTGGCGTACTCTTTCGCGTGTAAGGCCGAATTTCTCACCGATTTCTTCGAGGGTCATTTCCTGGCAGCCTATGCCAAAGAAATACCTGATTATATCCCTTTCCCTTTCGGTAAGTGTCGCTAGCGCCCTGTATATTTCCCTTGAGAGGGATTCATCCATAAGCAGCTTGTCAGCAACAGGTGAATCGGTATTTGTAAGCACATCGAGCAGGCTGTTGTCTTCACCTTCAATAAACGGAGCATCGACAGAAACGTGACGTCCTGATACTTTAAGAGTATCGGTCACTTTTTCCTTAGGAAGCTCGAGAACATCAGCAAGCTCTTCCGGTGAAGGAGTACGCTCGTTTTCCTGCTCGAACTTTGAAAATGCCTTGTTTATCTTGTTGAGTGAGCCAACCTGGTTCAAAGGAAGCCTTACGATTCTCGACTGCTCGGCAAGAGCCTGGAGAATCGACTGCCTGATCCACCAAACTGCGTAGGATATGAATTTGAATCCTCTTGTTTCGTCGAATTTTTCAGCGGCTTTAATCAAGCCGAGATTTCCCTCATTGATCAGATCCGGGAGACTAAGCCCCTGATTCTGATACTGTTTGGCAACCGACACGACAAAACGCAGATTTGCTTTAGTGAGTTTTTCAAGCGCCGCTCTATCCCCTTTTTTAATCCTTTGAGCAAGTTCTACTTCTTCTTCAACCGAAATAAGCTCCTCTTTCCCAATCTCCTGTAAGTATTTATCTAGTGACGCGCTTTCCCTGTTGGTTATGGATTTGGTAATCTTTAGTTGTCTCATTACGCCTCCAAAAAAAATTTTCGCAAAGATATCCTTTTTATCTAATAGAAACAAATAATATTTAGTATTGTTGAGAAAAGGGGACCTGCCATAGCAAATCCCCTTTCCAACCAATTAACCATTATTACTTAACTAATTACCGAACTGGTAATTAAGAAGCGAACCATCCTTCTGTACACCTGCGATTGCCCTCAGGCTTTGTTCGTTATTTGAATAGTTCCTCACATCTGCAGCTTTTTCGACTCTTTTCCCGTTAATCGAAAGAATGATAAAATCCTTCTGCATTCCTATTTCACCGAATCTCCCTTTCCCTGGTTCTACGATCTTCACACCATGATCGATATCATACTTCTTCTTGTCGGCTGCAGTGATCGGTGCAAGCTTGGCTCCGAAAACGACATCCTCGTTTTCAGCATATTTGACAATCTCTGTGTTGCCGTTTGCATTTTTCAGTACGATAGCAGCATTGTTTTCCTTTCCGTTCCTCAGGTATGTGACAGTAGCTTTGTCACCTGGACGATGCCTGTTGACATGGTCCTGCAGTTCTCCTACTGAATTGACCTGCTGACCGTCAAATGCAACGATAACGTCATTTTCCTTCAGACCTGCGGCAGAAGCTGCTCCGTTCTCCACAACATTCGTTATAAGGATTCCCCTTACTTCATTCAGGTGAAGCTTATCAGCATCCTCGCTGTCCACATCTTTGATATTCACACCTATAAGCGCTCTCTGTACAGCACCATATTCCTTAAGGTCATCAACAACCTTCTTCACAATTGAAACAGGAATAGCGAAAGAGTTGCCTGCATAAGCACCACTGGGTGACAATATTGCAGAAGTGATCCCAACAAGGTTACCATTGGTGTCGACAAGCGCACCGCCGGAATTACCCATATTCAGGGCAGCATCCGTCTGGATGAATGATTCAATTGAATAATCCCCTTCATTCAGCCCAAGGCTTCTTCCCTTGGCACTCACAATACCTGCCGTTACAGTTGAGGTAAGATTGAATGGGTTACCTACTGCAAGCACCCACTGGCCGACCTTCAGCTGGTCTGAATCACCGTATTTGATGTACGGGAAATTTTCACCCTTGATCTTCAACAATGCAATGTCGCTCGCGGGATCACGGCCGATAACTTCAGCGGGGAACAGCCTCCTGTCATTCAGTGCTACTTCCACGTCTTCAGCATCTTCAATAACGTGATTGTTGGTAATTATATAGCCATCGGCTGAAATGATGACACCGGACCCGAATCCCCTTACTTCCCTGGGTTTTTGCTGTGATTGCGGACCATAGAAGAATTCCATTATCGGGTTCTGGGGCTGCGAACTCATCAGGCTCTTTGTTCTCACATGAACAACAGCATGAACCGTCTGCTCGGCAGCATACGTAAAATCGATCTGACCAGCCCTTTGCTGCATCGAGGTCAGATAAGCCTGCGCATTTTCCATGTAAATACGCGAAGAATCGTGCTGATTTGTGGCAGGAGCTTTCTCAAAAAACCTTGTATATGCAAAAAGTGCAATTACAGCCCCAAGAACAGCCATCATAAAACCTGCCAGTAAACTTCTACCTTTCATATTTCTTTCTTTTTAATTTAAACATCCTGCGTGATCATTAGTTCCGGTGATCACATCATAAATCTTAATATCTTTAAAGAGTTAAATCTCTTCGTTGTTTTGTTATACAAAGATCATACAAATAATTTCACGATTTCCCTATGTTATTGATATTTAACTAGAATTTAACGAGATGAAAAGATTCTTTAACAATACAGAACACATAAGAAAAAATCATCTTTCTGATAATGGACATTTTGACATCAAGCTTGTCTTTTCAGCTGTTCTTATCCTTATAATTTCTTTAAGGATTCAGGCTCAGCCCGGCAACGCTGAGCTGATGGAAGAGCTTAATAAAGCCGATTCGCAGTTCAGTGAGCTCAGCCACAGGTTCGATATCCTGGAAAAGAAGATTGATGACGTCCAATGGTACAACAAAGCCGACGACATTGCCATAATTGACAAGGTCTTCTTCACCGGTCCGCCGCTTGCAAAAGAAAAGAATCCGGATGGCCAGGGTGCGGGCAACCCTGTCAAAATATGGAGCTATGTCTTCATTCCCAAGAATGCGGATCCTTCAAAAAAATATCCGCTGCTAGTTTTTCCCCATGGAGGCGTACACGGAAATTTTGACACATATTATACACATATTGTCAGGGAAATGGTCTCCCAGGGATATATTGTCATAGCAACAGAATACAGAGGATCAAATGGTTATGGTGCAGGATTTTACAATAATATAGATTATGGCGGGCTTGAAGTGCAGGATGTTGACGCAGGGAGACAGTACATGATCGACAATTACTCTGTTGTAGACCGCGACAGGATTGGCATTGTCGGATGGAGTCACGGCGGTTATATAACTCTTTTTAACGTATTTGAATATCCTCAGAATTACAAAGTTGCATTTGCAGGCTGCCCTGTAAGTGACCTGATTGCAAGAATGGGTTATAAAGACCAGGAATACCGTGACATTTTTTCAGGACAGGCATCAGTTGGCAAAACAGCTGATGAAAATGTTGCCGAATACAGGAAGAGGTCACCGGCCTGGCAGACGTCAAAATACCAGAACACACCCCTTCTAATCCATACAAACACAAATGACGAGGACGTGAATGTCCTCGAAGTCGAGCATTTGCTCAAGTCGCTCAGGGCTGACGGCAAAAAGAATTTTGAATACGAGATTTTTAAAGACATGCCCGGCGGCCATTCATTTGACAGGATGGATTATATGGAAGCAAAGGAAATAAGGCTGAAAATCTATCATTTCCTGAACAAATACCTGAATCCGCCCAGTCCGTTCAGGAATATCAGAGACCTTCAGAAGGCAGGATATGGGTTTAATTGAGACAGGAACCCCCTTCCCCTTCGGGGCATTCAAAATACATCACGCCTTTGCGTCTTTGCGTGAAACAACAGAACAAAATTCGAAGCTCCTATGTATATACGTAGATAAAACTTTCAGATGCCAAAAGAGAAATTATACGGGAAGACTTTAAATGAATTGATTGCTGTAACCAAAAGGCTCGGATTGCCTGGTTTCACGGCAAGACAGATTGCAGACTGGCTGTACAAAAAGGAGATCAGTGCAATCAGCGAAATGACCAACCTTTCAAAAAAAGCCAGGGAGCTGCTGGAGAATGATTATGAATTCGGACTTTCAACGCCCGTCAATGAATCGGTCAGCATCGACGGTACTAAAAAATACCTGTACAAGGTCCTGAATGACAAATATATAGAAACAGCATTTATACCGGACACCGAACGCGCGACAATCTGCGTTTCGTCACAGGCAGGCTGCAAAATGGGTTGCATTTTCTGCATGACGGGACGGCAGGGTTACCAGGGAAGCCTCTCATCGAACGAAATACTCAACCAGTTCAGGAGCATGCCCGAATTCAGGACACTGACCAACATGGTTTATATGGGAATGGGTGAGCCTCTTGACAACCTGACAGAAGTTCTGAAGAGCCTCGAGATACTTACAAGCGACTGGGGGTACGGGTGGAGCCCTACCAGGATCACTGTGAGCACTGTCGGACTTGTTGCAGGCATAAAAGAGTTCCTGGAAAAAAGCAGGTGTCATCTTGCTGTAAGCCTTCACTCACCTTTTGACGAGGAAAGGAGGAAGCTGATGCCAATACAGCGCACAAACGTGCTGAAGGATATTCTTGACATAATCCGGAATTTTGAAATAAACAGCCAGCGAAGGATCTCATTCGAGTATATCCTTTTCAAAGGAATCAATGACACCCCTGCTCATGTGAAAGAGCTTGCCCGCATCCTGAACGGCATAAAATGCAGGATCAACATTATAAGATTTCACAAAATTCCCGGTTCTGAATTCTACAGCCCGGCCCTGGATGAAACAATTCGCTTCAAGGAAGCTCTCAATGACAAAGGCATACTTACCACAATAAGGGCAAGCCGCGGTGAAGATATCCAGGCGGCATGCGGCCTGCTGTCAACACTGAAGCAAAACAAGCCTGCATGAACCTGGTAAAGAAGCTGACCCTTATTATCTGCCTGTGTCACCCATTACCGGGTTACGGACAGGTACAACTTATGCTGCCTTCCGATTCAGCTCTGACACATGCATCATTGTCCGTTTATGTTGCAGATGTCAATACCGGCGAGCCGGTGCTGTACTATGACCCGGACCGCAGCCTCACGCCTGCTTCAATACTCAAGCTTGTGACCTCAGCAACTGCCCTCGAGCTTCTTGGCCCGGATCATACTTTCGCCACTGAATTCGGCTACACAGGAAAGATCAGGCATGGGAAGCTTGATGGGGATATTATAATTAAAGGAGGGGGAGATCCGGCTTTCGCGTCACCATACTTCCCGCAGTTCTATACAGATTTCCCGGACAAATGGATTTCCGCTGTTCGGCATTCAGGCATAAAGAGAGTAACCGGAAGAGTTGTAACAGATGATTCTTGGTTCGATTATCTGCCTGTGCCCTCGAAATGGCTGTGGGAAGATGCAGGAAATTATTATGGTGCCGGGGTTTATGGCGCTTCAGTTTATGATAATACCTACGAGATACATTTCCGGACATTCTCAGACAGTGCAAAACCACAGATCACAGGCATAATTCCCGATGAGTGCCGCTTTAACCTTGTCAATGGCCTGGTTTCATACGGGAACACCGACCAGGGATATATCTTTGCCGCACCATACAGCTCCGATGGATGGATCACCGGTTCAATCCCTGAAAACAATGCTGATTTTGTGCTCGATGCATCCATTCCCGATCCGCCACTCGTCCTTTCAAAAATAATTGATAAAAACCTCAGGTCTGCCGGAATACGCCTCAGGGAAAAACCAACCACAGCAAGGTTGCTGGGTCCATCATGGAGGACAGATTACCAAATGACTAGTTTTTCTTCAATAACCTCTCCCGCGCTTTCTGATATCATAGAGGTGTTAAACCATGAGAGTGTTAACCTCTATGCGGAGACATTTTTAAAGGAACTGGGGAAAGAATTTGCCGGCACAGGATCGACCGATGCCGGGATAAATGTTGTCAGGGGTTTTCTCGACAGCATTGGAATTGCAAAAGAAGGAATGAACATTGTTGACGGGAGCGGTTTGTCCCCGATGAATTCCGTTACAGCATGGGGAATGACGTATCTTCTGATCCATATGATTCATAGTTCCAATTTTGAATATTACCTCAATTCACTTCCTGAAGCCGGGAAAGAAGGCACTTTGAAAAATTACTTCCATGATGTGGCATTCAATTCCGTGATGAGGGCAAAAAGCGGGTCGATGACAAGGGTGAGAAGCTACGCGGGATACATCACCGCAAGATCAGGAAGGAAGATGGCATTCTGCATGATAGCAAACGATTTTTCAGGTCCGTCGAGGCATATTGTGAGCATCTTTGAAGGGATCCTGAAGGATATTATCCTGAACAATTAAGAAGAATAATTACACAGAGGGCCACAGATAAATACCGGTAGAGACGCGCAAATTACGCGTCTCTACAATGGTTCTCTGTGCTGCTCTGTGCACCTCTGTGTAACTTCAGCTTAAAAATCAAGCAGATCAAAAAGGTATCAACGAAGAGTCAACAGCATGCCTAAGCGTCTATCTTGGCGTACTTTGCATGTGTTTCGATGAATTCCCTGCGGGGAGGCACCTCATCGCCCATCAGCATTGAGAAGATATGATCAGCTTCAGCTGCGCTTTCCACGGTAACCTGCCTGAGAGTCCTTGTCTCCGGGTTCATCGTCGTGGACCACAGCTGCTCTGCATTCATTTCACCGAGACCTTTGTATCTCTGGATCGCAACAGTCGATTCCTTTCCCTGGCCAAACTCTGCAACGGCAGCTTCCCTCTCCTCCTCTGTCCAGCAATATCTTTCCTGCTTTCCCTTATGTACAAGATAGAGCGGAGGTGTGGCAATGTAGATCATTCCCTGCTTGATCAGTTCGGTCATGTACCTGAAGAAGAAAGTCATTATCAGAGTAGTAATGTGAGAGCCGTCAACGTCGGCATCGGTCATGATTATGACTTTATGGTACCTCAGTCCCGCCGTGTTAAGCGCCTTGCTGTCCTCTTCCGTACCGATCTGTACGCCAAGTGCAGTGAAGATATTCTTGATTTCCTCGCTTTCATAGATCCTGTGCTGCATTGCCTTTTCGACGTTGAGTATCTTTCCCCTGAGGGGCAGGATCGCCTGGAATTTCCTGTCACGGCCCTGTTTTGCAGTACCGCCTGCAGAATCACCCTCAACGAGATATATTTCGCAGTTTGCAGGATCGCGGTCCGCGCAATCGGCAAGCTTTCCGGGGAGTCCTGATCCCGAAAATTCATTTTTCCTCTGCACCATTTCCCTTGCCTTCCTGGCTGCATGACGGGCGGTGGCTGCGAGGATGACTTTCTGTACAATTATTTTCGCGTCCCGCGGATTCTCCTCAAGATAATTTGTAAGCATGGTGCTTACTGCCTGGTCGACAGCGCCCATTATTTCCGAGTTGCCCAGCTTTGTCTTGGTCTGACCTTCGAACTGGGGCTCAGCCACCTTTACCGAAACGACTGCAGTGAGGCCTTCGCGGAAATCATCTCCGTTTATGTCAAATTTCAGCTTTGAAGTGGCGCCGGAGTCCTCAGCATATTTCTTAAGTGTCCGCGTCAATCCCCTCCTGAAACCTGCCAGGTGCGTTCCTCCTTCTATTGTATTGATATTGTTCACATAAGAATGCACATTTTCGGAGAATGAGCTGTTATACTGCATTGCAATCTCAACCGGCACTTCGGTCTTGTCGTACGAGATATGAATGACTTTCTCGATCAGCCTCTCACGGTTTGAGTCGAGATACTCGACAAATTCCTTCAGTCCGTCTTCTGAGTGAAATTCCTCATAACGTGGCTTCCCTCCATTGCCGTTTTCGACAAACTCACGCATATCCTTAATACTCAGGAGAATTCCTTTGTTAAGGAAAGCGAGCTCGCGAAGACGTGCAGCAAGGATCTCGAAGTTGAATTCAGTGGTCTGGAAAATTGATCCGTCAGGCTTGAAGGTTATTATGGTACCTGTGATATCAGATTCCCCCACTTCCTCGACCTTTGTTACAGGTTTGCCTTTTTCATAGACCTGCCTGAATATCTTTCCTTCCCGTTTGACTTCTGCAGTAAGCACGTCTGACAGGGCATTTACGCAGGAGACACCAACACCATGGAGGCCCCCTGAAACTTTATACGAATCCTTGTCAAATTTACCGCCCGCATGAAGAACAGTCATAACGACTTCCAGGGCTGACTTCTTCTCCTTTTCCATCATCCCGGTCGGGATACCCCTTCCATTGTCAATGACAGTTAATGAACCATCTTCATGAATGATGACATCTATACGGTTGCAAAAACCTGCGAGAGCCTCATCGATTGAGTTGTCAACAACCTCATATACAAGGTGATGCAAGCCCTTTACCCCAATATCCCCAATATACATTGCAGGCCTTCTTCTCACAGCCTCGAGACCTTCCAGCACCTGGATGTTGTCTGCCGAGTACTCAGTTTCCTGCAATTTTCTTTCTTTTTCGTCCATTTTCTTATTTTTAAAATCGTCTAATCCGGACCTGAATCAGGCATATTTCATGAACCGTTTTTCAGATTAAAGCCAATCCCATTTTTGCTTCCCGAATTATTTAAAAAATATTAATTAAATAATTGATTCTATGATTTTTAATCCCCCGCGCAAATTTATAATAATAAACCGGTTTTATTCAAAAAAAATGACATATTTATTGCACATTTTTGATGAAGAAATTAACAATTGAATAGTTTAAAAATCAAGTTACACAGAGTTGCACAGAGCAGCACAAAGCGGCACAGAGAAGTGTAACTAAAGGCTATACGTGAATCCCGCCATGAACATGAACCTGTGAGTGGGATAAAAAGCCCATTCATAGTACCTGTCGGTGGCGAGGCTATTGAACTTCGCCCAGAAAGACAATATTTTCGAATACCTGTATTCGGCGCTAAGATTCACATTGAGGTGCCAGGGCTCAGGAGTAAACTCATATTCAAGCACCGTAACATTGTTGATTTCATGAGAAATCCCTATGCTCCTGGGGCCTAATGCTGTCAACTGCACTCCGGCAAGGATCTTATCTCTTAAATTATAGCTTAATCCAACAGAAGCATCCCAGCCAGGCCGGTAAAAAGGACGGTGAAGCCGGGTAAGCGTGTACCTGTACCAGTTCAGGCCGCTGTTGAATGACAGTTTATCCGTGAATTTTCCCGATAAAGCCCCATGAAGCTGCAGAACATCGGCATCATCGGTTAGAAACTTGAAATAATTCCCATTACCGTAGATCGTATCGGCACCCGGAAGGTTGTTTGCAACAAGCCGGTTTGCAAAGAACAGCATATCATTCACAAGCGAGTATTTTACAGAGAGCTCGTAATTTCCTTCGATGCCGCTGTTCCCTTTCAGTCCTGCCGTTGCCACGATCTGATGGTTTGTATTCGGAACTTTAAATAAGGTACCATCCGGAATGAGGTAAGGATTCAGTCGTGCCACGCTCATCGGGTCGTTCACTTCAAGCCTGCCATCGAGTGTTGTAAAGAAGTATAAGTATGATGGTACAATGCTGAATCCGAATGCCAGGTCGGGATAGAGATGTGCCTTTGCTGTTTCTTCAAGGTTTCTTTCGAGCACGGCCTTCAACCCAAGCTTGAAATTCCATTGTGATGTTGCCTTTTTAATGAACGGACTGGCAGCAACAACATATTTGGGATAAACGAGGAGGGAATCAGGAGTGTTGAAATAATTCAGATCGAGGCCCGCTCCCGCATAGAATCCGCGGAATGTCCTGGACATTACTCCGTTCAGGGCAATGTTATGCTGGTAAAGATCCCTGGTCTGAAAGAAATAATCATATCCCAGCCTGAAATCATAAAGAAAAACAGATGAGTCGAGAGTGGTGGATGCCAGGGACAGGACTGCTCCGACATCGCTGTAGGAAAGCCTGGTCTCCTTCCTGGAAGGGTTGTACAGCGGCAACAGGTCAGGGTCGGGATCATAGCCATATGCATGCCTTGTGAACTGGTCGTAATTAACCGCCCCTCCGACAACCCCGCCTCTGAAAAACCTTTTGCCGAATAATGACATTTCATTATCCATCGAACCTGCGAATACCTTTTGCCCGTGATCGAGCTTTATCTTCCCGTTTGTCGAGTAATGCCTCGCATAGAAACCGGCTGCGCCATTCTTCGATCTTTCGTTTGTAATGCTCAGTTCTCCCAGCGGGGAAAAATAATTGCCAAGGCCAACCTTTACATAGCTGCGGTAAAGCTTTGAAAGCGGATCAGGCTGAAGAGCTGCAGCTTTTATGGGGCTGATCGTATGTTCCGGCATGAAAGGTGTAGCGGTCACATTATAACTGAACTCAGGCCTGAACCGGGCAGTATCGTTCATCTCAGGCAGATAACTCTTTTTCTTTGCCTCCGTAAGTGAAGGCTTGTAAGGATTGTAAAGCGTAACTTCCCTGTTCAGCGGTTTTTCCTGTGCCGCGAGTGGCAGAAGACAGCCCAGAAATAGTACAGCTGCTACGAGATTCCGTCTTATCATTGCCATTTTAAGTTTTCTCATGTTCATTTTTCACCTGATATTGCATCAAGCTTTGATTTCACCTCATCTGTAATGCCGTCATCCTCAACGGAATAGTAATCCCTCAGGCTCTGCAAAATCGCTTTTGCCTGAAGCGTGTCCCCTTTCTTGAGGCTTATGTCTGAATTCAGGAGGAATATGCGTGCCATCCAGTACTGGTGAGGGGTGTTCTGATTAATAAAATCCTGCACAGTCTTTTCAGCTTCTGCAGCCTGGCCACCCCTGTAAAGGAGCTCTGCAACCATGTATTTTGATTCGGCGCCCTCCTCGCTGGTGACCTCGTTTGCCACCTTCCTGAAATCGCGAAGTGCTTCATCGTAATTGTTCAGGCTGTAGTTTGCCTTTGCTTTAAGGAAGGTAGCCTGTCTCTGAAGCTCTTCCGGAACATTAACGGCGGCAAGCACCTTTGTGGCAGCTTCGATCGTTTTGTTTGCATCTCCGAGCTCCGAGGCGGACCTCAGCTGACCCCGTATGGCCGACATCCTTGTTTCATCCTTTGTTGCAACACTCTCGAGCCTTACAAAATTGCCGTAAGCAGCTTCATAATCTTCCCTGGTGATCTGAATATCGGCAAGAGACAAAAGCGCCTGCTCCGTAAATTCACTGTTTGGACGGGCAATGATATCGGTATAGTATTTCTCAGCTTCGGCGGTATTGCCTGAAGATCTGAGTGCCTCGGCAAGGTAAAACTCTGCATTCTGCCTGAAAGCACCATTCGGGAATTCATCGATATAACCGCGCAAAGCTTCTGTTGCCCTGTCGTATTTACCTGTCATATACAGGTTTTCACCAGAAGTATAAAGCATTGAATCCTTCGAAGCCATGTTTATATCGCCATAGCCGTCGAGTGTTTTGACATAGGCAAAGTATGAAGCGACATCGTTCATGTCAACATAGGTGTTCCGCAATCCAGTCATTGCATAGCGTGCCTCGGGTGAAGCCTTGTAGTTCTCTATCACCTTCCTGAATTCGGCGATTGCCTTTTCATTCTCACCGGTATTATAATAAAGAAGCCCGAGCTGGACCATTGCCCTGGGCACAAAGGGACTGCTCGCGTATGATATTATGACAGTGTTGAAATCTGCTTCCCCCCTTTTGAAATCTTCCATCACGACATAAGCCCTTCCCCTTTCAAAGATAGCGTTAGGCACCAGGGCTGAAGAAGGAAATCTTTGAACAAGGCTTGTCAGAGTGCCCGCTTTCCCTTTCTGATCGTTCATAAGGCCAAGTGAAAAACCTTTCTGGAACATTGCATAATCAGCATCCTGACCGCTGTAATCGATTACCTTATCGTAATAAGAAATAGCAGATTTATAATCGGTCTGGATGTAATAGCAGTCTGCAATCCTGTTACGGGTATCAGCCAGCAATTCAGGTTTTGGGTTTACGGCATTTTCTTCAAATGAACGGAAATGGGAAAGAGCCTTATCGTACTGCTGCAGGTTGAAATATGCGGAACCGAGATTGTACCTGATAAGCGCTGATTCGCTCAGCACTCCCGATCCGGGCAATCCCATGAACAATTCATAATCCTTTGCGGCATTCTCATAATGTCCCGACCTGTAAAAAGCCTCTCCCCTCCAGTAAACTGCACGTGCCCTCAGGGTCCGGTTGTATTTCTCGTATGAGAGTGACTTGTCAAACATTTCCACTGCTGCAGGGAACTGCAGGTTCCGGAAGAGCTCGAGTCCGCGGAAAAATGCAACACGCTGGTAAGCTGATTCAAGCCTTGGATCCTTATTACGTATCCTGTCGAGGGAGGCAAGCGCAGCTTTATAATTCTTCAGCTGTGTGTAAGTACCTATGAGATAATCATATGCTTCCTGGATGCGTTCCGATCCGGGAAACTGGTCTATATATTTCTGAAACGCCTCGATGGCTTCACCGAAAGGCGAGTTGGAGGTTTCATATGTCAGCTTGGCATAATTGAACAGAGATTCTTCCTTTATCTTCCTGTCAAAATCCAGCTTTGAAGCTTCACCGAAGGCAAAACGTGCCCTTTTCTTATCTCCTTTTTTAAGGTAACAGTCGCCGAGTATGTTCCAGATATTCTGGCTTACAGCATCATTTTTTGCACTTATGCCGAGCAGGGTATTGATCGCTTTGTCGGTCTCTCCCGTTTTATAATAGCAGAAACCAAGCTGGAATTTATCCTCCCTTTCACTGGCTTTGGCCGAAGAAGCATATTTTTCGAGGTATGGCAGAGCCTCTGCGTAATTCCCCTTGTTGTAATATGCATCGCCGATAAACCGGTAAAGCTCGACAGCCCTTTCCTTTCCGGCGGACTTAAGTAGCTCGGGAGCCATTTCCAGGATGGCATCATAATCCTTGTGCAAATACAGGATCTGGACGATATAGAACGGAACTATCTTGCCGAAGCTTTCATCATCTTTGAGCTTCATGAATCCATCCATCGCTGTTTCGTACATCTTCTGCTCATAAGCGATCTGTGAGAAGTAGTACAGTGCGGGAGGGGTATATTCCGTATCGATGTCCTTGATTTCGGAAAACATCAGCAAAGCAGCCTGCTTGTCGCCTGTAACGTACAGCGAATACCCGTTCCGGAAAAAATATTCCGCAAGCTTGTCGCCCTCAATGAACTGGCGGTTAACGGTTTTGTAGTATGAAGCTGCTTTCCTGTAATTCTTGTTCTGGTAGAAGTAATCAGCTATTTCGAGAGCGGCTGTGTTCAGCCTCGGGCTTGAAGGATTGTCGCGGATATATTTCACCATCCGGTATTCGGCATCGGCATTGAAGAGCCTCAATGCAGAAAGGGCTGCAAAATATTCAGCTTCAGAAGCAAGATATTTGTCGCTGTTACCGCTTTCCCTGAAAGTATCAAAAAGCCTGATGGCAGCAGGGTATTTCTCCTTGTTGAAAAGCTCCATTCCCCTGTTGAATTCCGAGCCAAGCTCTTCCCGTGTAAAGGGTACCTGGGCAATAATATCTCCAAAGGGAAAAATAAGCAGCAGAAACAGGAATGCAGTATGGAAATTCCTCTTAATAAGAGACTTAATTAAACACATATGGTATACCGGATCGTTTGTTTTAAGCCAAATTGTAAAATTACAACTATTAAACGCCGTCTTCCGCGCTTTATTACTGATTTTATCAACATATAAATGTTAATTATGAATTCTTTCCTTAATTTGCATTTCAAACTGATAAAAGATGCCTGAGAACCTTCCGCTTGACGTGATTATAGACATGAATGACTGTACCATCTGGCAACAGGATCACCTGGTAATGTCAAATGTCAATCTGCGGGTCGGAAATGGTGAGTTCCTGTATCTTGTGGGCAGGGTCGGCAGCGGAAAATCGAGCCTGATAAAAACGCTCAACGCACAGCTTCCGCTGAAGTCCGGAACTGCTGTCGTAGCAGGTTACAACCTCGGGAAAATCAAACCCAGGGACATACCTTACCTGAGGAGAAAAATAGGGATCGTGTTCCAGGATTTCCAGCTCCTGATCGACAGGTCGGTAAATGAGAACCTGGAATTCGTGCTCAGGGCCACAGGGTGGAAGAACAAGGCGGACATCGATGCTAGGATAGGTGAAGTCCTGGAAAAAACAGGACTGGCTCTTAAAGGCTACAAGATGCCGCATCAGCTTTCAGGCGGTGAACAGCAGCGTGTAGTCATAGGAAGGGCTCTCCTGAATGACCCCGAGATCATACTTGCAGATGAGCCGACAGGCAATCTGGATCCGGAAACCTCGGAAGGCATCCTGAAGCTTCTTGTTGAAATCAGTAAAACGGGCCGCGCCGTGATCTTCGCCACGCACAACTACACGCTCCTGAAGAAATTCCCCGCGAGGACCATCAAATGCAGTGAAGGCAGGATGACCGAGGTGAAGGTGGATGAGGAGATGGAGCTTTTGTAGGAGGAGTGAGGAGTAAGCGTAGAGCGTAGAGCGTAAAGCGTAGAGCGTGGAGCGTAAGCGTAGAGCGTAGAGCGTAGAGCGTTGAGCGTAAAGCGTTGAGCGTAAAGCGTAGAGCGTAAAGCGTAGAGCGTAGAGCTTAGAGCAGTGTAACTCAGTGGTTAAAAAGCGAATTCTATTTCATCAGGTTTTTGATTTGCCCCCAGCTGATCAGTACAACATTGTTAGCCTTTAATAAATCGCTGAATTCCTTGCTTTTAATAAGATCCAGGTCGTTCTGGCGCCATTTGGAACCGTAATCGTCATGTCCCTTCGATATTGCCTTCATCTCGTCATTATCATAGGCAATATGAACTATAAGCTGGTTAAGTCCTGGTTTAAGACCTGAGAGCATTGTCTTATAGGTATCGGGCCAGCTTCCTTTTATCATCCCGGGATCAAGCATAAGCAGATTGTCGAGGAGGAAAATCTTATCTTTCCATGAAGCCTGGGTCTCCGGCGGAAGCATGCTGACGTATGCCCTCGGAAAGAGTACAGGCATCCTGTATTTTTCTGAAAGTGAAAGATAAGCCATCACCAGCTCCGGTTTTGCAAGCACGCTGCCCATATGCGTATCTATATGCGTTGGCGTTATTCCGAGTGAGACAGCCCTGTCGACCTGTGCAGACATTTCCAGTAAAGCTTCAGCCACATCCGCATGTTTACCAACCGCCTCAACTGAAGGGTAGAAAAAACCATTCTCATCAAGGAGGCTCTTTATCTTATCAGATGAAGTCACCCCATCCCACTTGTACAGGCCCCACTCAGCCGTCAGGGTCAGATGAATTCCGGCATCAATCCCGGTCTGTGTTTTTATTGCGTCGAATATTGCGAATGACCAGGGGCATGGCATCATAATGCTTCCTGAAGTTATCCATTTGTTTCTGAACGCTTCAATGCACGCTGTATTGACGGACTGTGACAGTCCCATATCGTCTGCATGAATGATGAGAAGCTTTGCATCGCGGTCATACCCCAGCATCTCGGCAAGGTTCTTCTGAGCACTGAGGGCAAGGGTGAAAGCGAGAAGTGCAAGGGAAAGAAAAAATCTGAGTTTCATGGCAGGAGGATTTATATAAAGTTAATAAAAAAATATCATAAAATCAAGAGCATGGGGCATGGAGCATGGGGCATGGAGCAGAGAGAGCAGGGCTGAAGATACGGAACATGGGCATCCCCTCTTTGCCTGGCAGAGAGGGGAACGAGGGGTGAATCAGTGAATGTAAGACATCAGCTGATTAAACATCTTTTACCGGGGTATTGTTATATTTGCTTAAGATTCAATTCAATCTGAAAAAATGAACCAGGAAGAAAAATCCCTCAGCAGGAGAAAAGTTATGGTTGTCGGCGCCGGATCGGTGGGCGCAACTTATTGCTATGCGCTTGCACAGAGCGGACTGGCAAACGAGATTGCCCTCTACGATATGAATGAAGACCTGGCACATGGACAGGTCCTCGACCTTGTCCACGGGCAGCCTTTTTTCCCGCCTGTAACCATCCATACCGGCACAGCGGATGATTACAACGACGCGCATGTTATTGTCATAACCGCAGGAGCAGCCCAGAAGCCGGGCGAGACCAGGCTGCAGCTTCTTAAAAAGAATGCCGCCATCGTTGGATCCATTGCTGAGGAAGTTGCAAAGAGGAATTCCCGCGGTGTGATGCTTGTCGTCAGCAATCCTGTGGATGTTCTTACCTGGGTGGCACTTAAGCGTTCGGGCTGGGACCGCAGAAAGGTCATTGGTTCAGGAACTGTTCTCGACAGCTCCCGTTTCAGGTACCTGCTTGGCCAGCATTGCGGTGTCGATGTGCACAATGTACATGCCTATATCCTGGGTGAGCATGGCGATACTGAATTTGCCGCATGGTCGCTGACCCACATAGCAGGCATGAAAATTGACGAGTTCTGTCCAATGTGCCACGGATGTGAAGACTGGAAATCAAAACGAGAGCAGATCGAGAAGCAGGTGCGCGAATCAGCTTATCACATCATCAATTACAAGGGATCCACCTTTTTTGCAGTCGGCCTTGCACTTGTAAGGATAACAGCAGCCATTCTCCGCAACCAGCACAGCGTCCTTACAGTCTCGACCATGCTAAACGGCGAATACGGATTAAACGATCTATGCATCAGTGTTCCTGGTGTTGTTTCCGATGAGGGCGTAAAGCGACTGCTTGACAGCCAGCTGCCGAAAGAAGAGATAGCCCTGCTTGAAAGATCTGCAGGCGTTCTGAAAGAAGCCATTAAATCAATCTGATCTTAAAGGTAATGCCTGAAGACAGGCACCGGACAAAGCAGCCTGTTCCGGTAAAGCCTGTAATACACATCCTTCACGGCGCCGAAAGACTCAAGGAATACAGCTGATGAAGGATTGTAATACCCGGCGAAATCCAGAGTCCGGTGGATCCCGGCAGAGCTTTTAATGAGGTCATTCAATGTGAAATATCCAATCCTTTTTTCAACGCTTTTCTTTGTACTGACTTCAAACAATATCGTCTTGCTTCCCCTTATATCGATGCAGAACAGCCCGTACAGAAGCTTTTTCCTGCCGTCGCGGACACCGGTAATCTTTCCTTTCCTGTTGATAATGCAAAAATTCATAAGGTCCCTGAGCCGTTGAAAATCATTGCCCAGCACACCTTTGATCCTGTTCTTGCTGTCGTGAAGGAAAAGGTTGATCAGCTCGTCAGGTTTAATGTCATTGGTAAGCTCTATACCTTTTTTCAGGGAAGATTCAATATTTCTTTTGCACTGTGGTGAGAATTGATCAAATATTTTTTCGTAAGGCATGTCAATATCCAGGCGGTAATACGATTTCTCTGTAATCCTGAAGCTCTCCTGCTGAGTCATGTGAGATACATGCAGGTCAATATATTTATAAAAGTCGGGCAGGTATTGCAGGAACTCGTCTGTAACCTCTTCGGAGGGCTTGTCGGGGGAATACGCTCCCAGCTGCCTTGTAAAAGCAGGTGTGATAATATATTTGATACCAAATCTCTGTCTTGCCGGTATCGGGAAGACAGAATCATAATCATCATCAATGAGTGCTTCCCATCCGGGAGACATTATGTCGAGATACCATGAATAAGGCCATGGGCTCGTAACAGAAGAGCTTTTCAGGCAATTATCCCATTGCTCGCGGTCTATTTCCCTGTTATTGAGATATATTATCATTTGCCTGTGCAATTAACATGAATTCAAAAACTTTCCTGTGGTTCCGGCATGCCGCATCATCAAGGAGCATGGTGTTATGCCATATGCTGATGAAGACGCCCCCGGTCTTTTTCACCTCGCTGATCATTCCTGAAAGCAGGTTCATTGCATCCTCCGGGTTCAGGTTTTTCTTTCCGAACAATGTCTCATCCATCACCTGGAAAGGGTAGATCATAAGAGAGGTCTTTTCATCAGTTAAAAGATCATAAAAATAAAAAGGCCGTGCTGTCCCTGCCCTGAAACCGGGTTCATCAGGATAGCCCATTGAAAAATCCTCCTTCACGCCTGACCTGCAGAGCTCCCTGTATGAGAATGGCATTTTAAGCCTCAGGTAATGAAAACGGTTGCATGCGGCTTCCCTCCCCGTTATTTCCCTGTACCTGACGGCTTCCTGTTCCATAAGTGAATTGTTCGAAAAAGAAAAATAAGATGGATGAATACCGGTAATGAAATCGGCCGAAAGTCTTTTCATCAGTTCACGGTAACGGGAATTCTTCCAGGAAGGATTCCTGTCATATTTCGACCTGTCACCCACAGGCAGAAAGAACCGTGCTTCACATCTGTTTTTCTTTATGCTCTCAACCAGGTAATCAAAAACATCGTACGGGTCGGTTTCAACCTGGCCTGAGGCATGCCTGTGAGAGACGCCGCGAATAAGTGATCTGAATAAACTTTCATCATGAGCATAAGGCTCGTCAGTGTCGATGGTAAGCAGTGATGAATAGTCGCTCCTTTTAAACGTTATATCCCTGATCTTACGGATGAATGCCCTGGCAAATTCATTGACCCATAAATCAATGACAGGTTTTGTCAGGAAGCCGTTCCTGTATGAAACTGATGCAGAAGAAGGATACCTGCCGTGCTCGTCCGGTCCATATTCAAGATACTCTTCATATCTGGTTACAAGAAAAAACGATGCGGCAAACAGATCAAAAGGAAAATCAGATTCTCCTCCCGACTGGAAAAAAACGGGAAGGTTTTTCCAGGTGCTTACAATTATCTCATGATTGCGGACCCCCTTTTCGAAGAGCAGGGGATGGGGAATTATCCTGAAGGAGCCGCTTATGTTTTCTTCTGAATAGTTGAGGACTGGATGTTTCCTTAGCTTCCGCTTGTCCGTAGTCACCTCCCAGTTCAGGCCAAGAATATCGCCAAGGATGAAACCGGCGATGTATTCCAGCCTGGGTGAATCTGCTGAAGCATATATCCTTACAGTTCCCGTGTCCATACACACAAATTTATCATAATTTCGGATTGCTGAAGGCCGATTGCGGATTAAAAAATCCGAAATCTTAAATCCGAAATCCGAAATCTCACCTTTTCAGATAATCGTCGAACAGCACCTGGAGAAATGCCTTTCCAAGCCGTGCTGCAACTTCAGGATGCTTTCCTTCCTCGACAATAAACTGTCCGGGCTTATGATCGTACGCCACGTATGAGCTGTCGGTAAGGAAGCCGAATCCTTCGTTGTAGGTGTAGAAAGCGTATGACCTTGATGATTTGTCGAGAAGGTCCTTGCTGAAGGGGAAAACTGAATCGAAGATCCCCATTTGGCCAAGTATTGTGGGAGCTATATCAACCTGGCCGCCCATCTTGTCAACGACAAGCCCTCCGGAAGCCAGGGCACCGCCGGTCCACACCATCGGGATCCTGAAAATGTCCACTGAATGTGCAGGTATGTCACCCGTAATCCTGGCCCCGTGGTCGGCAACAAGTACTACCAGTGTATTGTTCCACCAGTCCTGACCTTTGGCCCAGTCAATGAATGAACCGATCACGCTGTCGGTGTAGTATACACTGTTTTTGTACTGTGTAACCACATCGTTCCCGCTGAAGCGATGCTCTGCAGGAACCTCAAACGGCTCATGGCTGGAGAGTGTCAGTACCACATCGATAAAAGGCTCCCGCACTGCTTTCAATGAATCCTTCAGGGCATTGAAAAGGACATGGTCGTGGACGCCCCATTTTGAGTTGAAATCTTTCGGGTTGAAATAATTTTTTGTAACAACAGTACCGAAACCCGACCCGACAACATATGAATTGAAGTTTGCAAAGTTGATCTCCCCGCCATACCAGAAAGCGCTGTGATAACCTTTGTCAATCAGTATCCTGACAAGATTCGGCAGTGTCTGTGACTTTTTCGGTTCCTTGATAATGGACTGCGCAGGCTGTGCCGGATACCCGCTGAGTATGGCCGGAAGAGCCTTGTCAGTGCGTGTCCCGCTTCCATAAAAGTTCCTGAAAAGAATTCCCTCGTGTGCAAGGCGGTTAAGACATGGGGTCACCAGGGAATCGCCCCCCGCAGGACCAAAGAGATAACCGCTGAAGCTTTCCAGGACGATCATAAGGATATTGGGCTTCTCAACTTTCAGTACTCTGACAGGCAGGCCTGACCTGGTGAACGCAATGGAATCGAATTCAGCCTTCGCCAATTCCGTTTTTTCAAATACATACGGATTCTCCACCGGCTTCTGTGTCACAGCGGAAGTGCCTACATTCCAGACAGCGTTTATTGCAGTGTGGTTAAGAAACATCCTGTCGCTGAAATAAACCGTTCCTGCATTGATGGGCGCTATGCCGAAGCCTCCGCGGATGGGAATTATGAGTGCTGCAGTAAGGACAAGGAAAAGGAACACCTGGACAGCAGGAAATTTTGTCTTTTCAAAACCCCTGAACAGGTTTTTACACCTGCGGGCGTAGAGCAGCATAAAGGCAGCTGCAATCATTACGATTGAAGCAGAAAGAACAATAAGCTTGAGCGCGCTGACAGATGCGACGGCTTCGGCGGGGGTCCTGAGATAAAAAAACGGGGTGTAATCCATTCTGAATCCCCAGTAGCTGTAGAGGCTTGAATCAGCAACGGTAATAACGGAACAAAAAGCAATAAGGATAAAAGTGTATAATCTTATCACAACTGCAGGCCAGTTGCCGCGAATAACAATTGATGCAAGAACAATGAAAAATGGAATTATCAGGAAATAGCCTGTGGTTGAGATATCGAGCATTATCCCATGGGCGAATGTGCCGAGGATACCTGTAAGCTTCTCACCTGAAGCTTCATGCAGATGAGTAAGTATGAAGAATAACCTGGCGAAAACAAAGAACAGAAGCCAGAAGATGGCATAGAACGAGAGTGAAAGAATTCTTTTTTTCATGAAGCGGCGCGCAGTTATGAGTTTCTGCAGGCGGCAAATATCAGAATTTTTTATTTTACATGTTCATGCCTGAAGAAACCTCCGGTTTTCTTATCTTTATTAAAAGTATTCATGTTTGATCTGATTTTGTGAATCATTGCCAATGACAATAGCCGAATATATTGCCGGATTTCTGCGGGACAAAGGGGTCAGATATGTATTCGGGATCCCCGGAGGCCCTTCGATACCTTACATGGAGGCTTTCCGCGCAGCGGGAATCGAATTCATACTGGCAGCAAACGAAAGCTCTGCCGGCATCATGGCAGATGTTACTGCACGCCTTTCGGGTGTCCCGGGAGTCTGTCATTCCACATTCGGGCCGGGTGCCACAAATATTTCGACAGGTGTTGGTGAAGCTTTGCTCGACAGGTCACCGGTGATTGTCTTCACAAGCGAGATGGGAGACGACATGCTCGGCAGGACGACCCAAATGAACATCAGCCACCAGAAATTATTTGAACCAGTCACGAAAGCCACATACAGGCTTAGCGCATCGAATGTGGCAGGTGTTTTGAATGATGCTCTCAGGATTTGCTCTGAAGAATACCCCGGACCGGTTCATATCGGTTTGCCTTCGGGCCTGGCTAATGTTGAAATGAGGGATTTCATAAATGAAGAACCCGGATTCAGTAAGTCAAGCTTCAATAACGATTACGAAAACATTATTTCTTTCCTCGAACGAAGCAGGAGGCCTTTGCTGGCAATAGGCCTTACAGCCGCCCGGCATCATCTTGGAAAACAGATACTCGGGTTTTTGTCTGATTACCCTATGCCTGTTGTGCTCACGCCAATGGCAAAAGGGCTTATACCCGAAGATCATGCATGCTACGCGGGAGTATTGTTTCATTCATTAAGCGATTATCTTGAAGATATATATGAGAAGACCGATCTTATAATCGGGTTAGGTTATGATCCTGTCGAGTTCAATTATGAATCCTGGGCCGGTAAACTGCCGCTGGTGCACTTTGATGTGAAGGAGACAGATTTCCCGCAAGAAATGATCAGGGCCACGTATGCGGGCCCGCCGGAAGAATGGTTCAGGCTGCTGCGGAACCTGACATTGGGTTCACTGGTCTTTGAAAAAGAGCTTGTGAGATCAGTGAGGGATGAAATGATGGCGGTTTTTAATGGTTTCACAGGTCATTTCGGACCTGCCGCAGCGATGAATATACTTAGGGAAGAGCTTCCGCAGAATGCCATTATAACTGCGGACGTGGGATCACACCTTCACCTGCTCGGACAGTTCTGGAATACGGGCGGGAAGCAGAACCTGCTGATGACCAACGGCTGGTCGGGAATGGGGTTCGGCCTGCCTGCCGCGCTGGCTGCCCAGCTTCATTCGCCTGATTCCACCGTGGTATGCATCACCGGCGACGGCGGTTTCCTGATGATGGCCGGGGAAGTCATTACAGCCAGGAGGTACAATCTTCCGGTCATAATTGTTGTTTTCTCCGACGGCGAACTCAACCTTATAAAAGTAAAGCAGTCATGGAAGGACCTGCCCCCGTATTCAACAATACTTTATCGCGGCGATCTTTTCGATTCGACGGCTTTCTTCGGGATCAGGGTAATCAATGCCGATTCGGATGAGACAATGCAATCGGCTGTCATTGAAGCCCTGTCGGTCAATGAGCCTGTGATCATCAATGCTGTGATCAACCCTGAAGATTATAAATGGCTTATTGTGAAGCGCTAGGTCAAAAAACTCTCTGGCACGCTCTATTCTTTCTTCTCTTTTTTGGCAGCTTTGCGTTCTTTTGGTTCTTTGGGTTCTTTGGGTTCTTTGGATTCTTTTTGTTCTTTGGGTTCTTTGGATTTTGTCTCCTTTGGTTTTTCGTTCTTTTCGGTTTTTTCCGTTTTCTCAGCAACCGGTTTTGCAGCCTTTTCGGTTTTTTCCCTGGCTGGTTTGGGTTCTTTTGCGGCAGCTTTTTCCTTGACAGGCTTAGGTTCTTTTATCTCCGGTACCGGTTTTTCTTTTCTTTCCTTAATGGGTTTTATTTCTTCTGCCGGCTTTGGAAGTGGCGGTTTGTTGTTTTTCTTTCTGGGTCTTCTTGCTCCGAATGTCCCAAGAATAATCTTGCCTCTTCTGGATTTTTTGTCACCTTTTCCCATGTTGAAAATATTTTTAGTTTAACAAAGCCTTTACAACAAAGACCAAAGGTAACAAAATTCTTTACTTTTGGTTACTATTCTTAAAATAGAGGTTAGTTGCGGAGTTTTTCCATTGAGTCCTTCGTGCATACCTTTGAGTCCTTTGTGATAAAAACCATTAAACACATAGGGCACGAAGGTTTTCACTAAGGGCACTAAGGATAGAATCAGTGTTATTTAACATGAATTTGAAATGACATATTGCGAATATCTTAACACGATCCAGGGTGAAGCACTGGCTCTTCACAAGGAATACCATGACAATCATTATGGTTTCCCCATAGATGACGACAACCTTCTGTTCGAGAGGCTGATGTTCGAAATCAACCAGGCAGGCTTGAACTGGATTCTTATCCTGAAGAAGCAGCATAATTTCAGGAAAGCCTTCGATAATTACGATATCGGGAAGGTTGCGGCTTATGGTGACAAGGATTTCAATCGGCTGATGAATGATCAGGGAATAATCCGTAACAGGCTTAAAATAAAAGCAGCGACAGACAATGCTGCAGCAATTCTCAGGTTGCAGAAGGAATATGGCTCTTTCAGGAAGTGGCTCGATGAGAGTGCCGGCAACATGAGATCCCTGGAAGACTGGACAAAGCTTTTCAAAAAAACCTTCAGGTTCACCGGCGGCGAAATAGTGAACGAGTTTCTTATGAGCACAAGATACCTCCCGGGGGCCCACAGCCCTGAATGCCCGGTTTACAGGAAAATAGAGAATATAAGGTCAGCAGGGTCACATTGAGAGAAGCCATTTATATTGTTATCTTTGCAATTATTTATTTTTTAATTGATTATGGCTTTTAATGATTTAAGACTCGCCGTCCTGATAGATGCAGACAACATTCCCTATTCAAATGTAAGGGAGATGTTCGGCGAGATAGCAAAATATGGAACACCCACGTTCAAGCGGATATACGGAGACTGGACCAGGCAGACTACCTCGGGCTGGAAATCCGTCCTTCTCGAGAATGCAATCACTCCGATACAGCAGTACAGTTACACCAGGGGAAAAAACTCGACCGACTCGGCTCTCATAATCGATGCGATGGACATCCTGTATTCGGGGAAAATAGATGGTTTCTGCATAGTCTCGAGCGACAGTGACTTTACCAGGCTTGCAACGAGATTAAGGGAAGCGGGGATGAAGGTGATCGGCATGGGTGAAAAAAAGACGCCTCATCCGTTCATTGTGGCCTGCGACAAGTTCATTTATCTTGAAATACTTTCGCAATCATCCCAGCCCCAGGAGCCTCCCCAGGAAGCAAGGAGCAGGGGAAAATCAATAATGAAGAAAAAGGCACATATTCCTGAACCCGATCCGAAGATAATATTACAGGGCGTGAGGAAGCTTATAGCGGCATCGATCAGCGACCTTGCAGACGAGAATGGCTGGGCATTCCTGGGCGATGTCGGCAACCTCATACTGAAAAAGCAGCCTGATTTTGATCCCAGGAATTATGGTTTCCCAAAGCTTACTCCGATGATCAAAGCCCTCGATTTCGAAATCGACGAAAGAGATTCAGGACAAAACAACATCAGGCATATTTATATCAGGAATAAGAAACAATAGGGTTTACCCCCTGAATCACCCAAATGGGGGACTTTAATTACTGAATATGATTCATTATTGGCACTCCCCTCCCCATTTGGGGAGGTCGGGAGGGGCAAAAAAAAGGGGCCGCATATTCTGCAGCCCCTATATAAGCTAAAAGAGTAAAGTTTATTCGACTTTTCGTACCTTTACGGCGACTGGACCTTTCTCCCTCTGCTCTACTTCAAACTCCACTTTCTGACCGGCCTCCAATTCTGTATGCGGCTCCAGACCTGAGCGGTGAATGAAAATATCTTTTTCCTCTTCGGTCTGAATAAAACCATAACCCTTTACTCTGTCATACCATTTTACAGTACCTTTCATAGTGTTGAGTTTTGGTTAGACTATCTGTTATCTCTCCGGTTGCCGTAGCCTCCGGAGTTTCTCGTGTACTCACGAGGACGATCGGAATTGCCTCTGCGTTCTGTACGTTCGTGGGATTCGTTAACAATAATGTTCCTTCCGCTCACCTGAGCGCCGTTCAGAGCCTGGATTGCTTTCCTGGCTTCAGTGTCATTTGGCATTTCTACAAAACCAAATCCTTTGCTTCTTCCGGTAGATCTGTCCATGATGATTTTAGCGGATGTAACTTCGCCATACTCTTCAAAGACCTGTTTTAATTCTGCTTCACTCATTTTGAAATGAAGACTTCCTACGTAAATGTTCATAATCTGAGAAAAAATTTAAATTTAAAAACCAATTACAAAGGTCACACTTATTTTTGAGAAGTAAAAATAAAACAAGACTAATCTGCTGTAAGTAAACAGCTTTTTGGCCAATTTCACTGCAAGAATTTGCGGGATTTGTGTTGTAAATATGGATTTTTTTGTTATCTTTTATACCATAAACGTATACCATTAACTTATTCCATAAACGAAGAGACAGGTCTGGGACCTGTCTCTTCATCATTTTACTAAAAATGGCTCGAGCTTTATACCAATTTGTAGCCTTCCCTATATTCGTAATGCATGCGTTTTGTCGCTTCACCGTCCTTGTCGTCGACAAACACCTGGTTTGCAGGATCCCATTTGATCGTTCTCTGAAGATCAACGGCAATATTGCCAAGATTGCACACTGTACAGCTGCTGTGGCCGATCTCGACAGGAACAACCGGGTCCTGGCGCGATTTTACCGCCTCGATAAAGTTGAACTGGTGAGGTATCTTAGTTTCATAAGGAACATTCGGGTCCTGTTTCATCACTGATTCAGGAGGCATGAACTTCGGATCGGAGGCATTGAAATAACCTCTCGCGACTTCTATCCAGCCGTTATCTCCAAAGAATTTAACACCTTTTGTCAACTTCTCGTCAAAAGGCTCAGATGTGAATACTACCCCATTGTCATATACATATTTAATGTATTCTGTTCCGATCGGGGAAATTTCAACCGGTCCGCTCCTGTCTTTTCCGAGACCCCACTGCACGATGTCGAACATGTGAGCGCCCCAGTCGGTTGTGAAGCCGCCACCCATTTCCTTGTACCATCTCCAGGCACCCCATAACTCCTCATCTTTTGGAGGATCGAGGGTTATGGGAGGATCGAGCTCATGGTTGTAATGGATGGGAACATTCAGTGATCCAAGCCACATGTCCCAGTTAAGATCTGACGGAACCTGCTCTACGGGAAGGTCATAGGGTTTAGGGGGTGCACCGACGTAAGCATTCACTTTGGTTATCTTCCCCAGGGCGCCATCCTGAACAAGCTTGACGGCATGCTGGAACTCGCCGCTTGACCTCTGCTGGCTTCCCACCTGGAGTATCCTGTTGTTGTCCCTTACAGCCTTGATAAGCTCCTGCCCTTCCCTGATCGTAAAGGTCATCGGTTTTTCAAGGTAGACATCCTTGCCGGCCCTGCATGCTGCTATGGCTATCCTTGCATGTGAATGGTCGGGAACAGCTATAACCACGGCATCGATGTCCTTGCGGCCGAGCACATCCTCAAACTTTTCATAAACATCAGGCGTGAAATCGCGGTTGTTTTCCTTGTAATGACCAGAGACCCTCCTGATGAAACGTTCCCGTTTGATGCCATATACATCGCATCCGGCAACGACATTTGTTCCGGGGACCTTCAGGAAGCCATCAAGCAGGAACATTGCCTGCCTTCCGAGGCCGATAAAGCCAAGGGTGATGGCATTATCATCTTTTGCAGCTGTGCCTTTTCCTGATTTGCATGATGTAAGGGACCCGGGAAGGATGACCATCCCGGCCATTCCAACGGCTGCGGAGCCTAAAAATCTCCGCCTTGAAATTCTTCTGGGTTGATTCATGATTTTAAAGATTATTTTTTAAAAAAAAGTTGCTTATTGGTGGTTACTCAGTTGCTGTCTAATCAGTTGCCGTTTATCATAAACTGAAACATAAAGGTACAAATTTTTATATTCCTGACACCTGCCACCTGACACCTGACTCCTGACTCCTGACACCTGACACCTCACACCTCACACCTCACACCTCACACCTTGCCTGATGGGTCCGTTCTGAAAACCAGTTTAATAACAGGCACCTGCCCTGACATATCGTTCGCAGGAAGGTTCTTCAGACGAAGGTATTTCTTCTGGCTGAGGTGTTCGCTTGGCAGAAGGTCAGCTGAAAACTCCACACTTTTGCCCGTATTAAGCAGTTTTGCGGAGACGGGCAGAGACTCAAGCGGTTTCAGCTTGATTCCGTTCCCGGTCAGCCCCTTGTTAAAATGGAGGTATATGACATTGTCCCGCCTTGTGACCAGTACATCATTGCCTGAAAGAAGACCGGGCGCTGATTCTGTGTTCATGTATGATTCCTCTACCGAAGCAAACCACTCCCCTATCCTCATAAGCATCGCCTGTGAAACATCAGGGATGACCCCTTCTGCTGTCGGACCGGCATTCAGAAGGTAGTTGGCTCCCATTGAAAGATATCTGTCGATGCTCTTCTGCAGGTGAAGATCGGTATAGTAATCCTCGTCTTTCCTGAATCCCCAGCTTTCTATGCCTACAGACTGGCAGGCTTCAACAGGTCTTGAATCGGGACCGTCGGTTGCATTTTGAAGATCCCGCTCGGGGGTACCGAAATCACCTTCATCGAACCCCCTGTTGTTGATCACTGCTGCAGGCTGAAGCTTTCTTATCATCTCATTAATAGAAGGATCGTTGTATTTCGGAACGTTCATGTCCCACCAGAAACCGTGAATTTTCCCGTAATCTGAGCAAAGCTCATTAACCTGGGCTTTAAGGAACTCCATATATGCACCCCAATCGGGTTTATCTCCGGGCTCTGGACCTGCGAGCTCATGGTGCCTGCCCTGGTTCGGGTATGCGGGATGATTCCAGTCGGCTATTGAATAATACAGGCAAAGAGGAATTTTCCTTTTATGACAGGCATCCGACAACATACCGAGTATATCCTTTTTGTAAGGAGTGTTGATGGTGTTGAATTTTGTCTGCTTCGTTTCCCACAGGCAAAATCCGTCATGATGCTTGGTAGTAAAGGTGATGTATTTCATCCCGGCAATCTCCATGAGATCGAGCCATTCTTCAGGATCGAAACGCTTCGGGTTCCATTTTGATGCCAGCTTTACGTATTCAGCTCTTGGCACCTTCATTCTCCACTGATGCTGCTCATGCCATGCGGGGATGGAATAAAGTCCCCAGTGAACGAACAGTCCATAA
The DNA here is from genome assembly GCA_035299385.1 of Bacteroidales bacterium. Classification (GTDB taxonomy): domain Bacteria; phylum Bacteroidota; class Bacteroidia; order Bacteroidales; family VadinHA17; genus LD21. The sequence goes on from DATGWQ010000341.1 coordinate 29,859, forward strand.
CGACTTTCTAAAAACCAGTCACGCTCATCTCCGAACTTTGTCGATGATAAGTTAGCAGGATGAGGCATAAATGGTATTGAAGTCAGTTTTCCAGGCATGAGCAGGGGAACTGTCATGGCAGCAGCCTGCTTGATCATTTTCCGGCGTTCCATAATGAATTCTTATTTCAGGTCAGTTTAAAACCTTCCGAATATAGAATATTTTTCCGTATTGCAGTAAATGGATGAATACAGGAAAAGCCCGGGGTTGCCGGTTTCCATTTTCCTTTCAAGGTGAAGGACAGGATGGTCCTTTACGATCTTAAGATACTTGCTTACCTTTCCGGCTGCCGGTATTGCCCTTATCCTCTGTTCGCCGCCTTTGATTTCGATATGATAATAGTCACGCAGGATCCCGAAAAGGGATTTGTCCTCGAACTGACGTGATGTAAACCGCGGCAGATTGATGTTTGCAATGAAGTTTATATCGTAAAATATGGGTATCTTTTCAAGAAGCCTCACCCTCTCCATGTAAATGCAACCCGATTCTCTTTCAAGATCTGAAAGGGGGAACATGAAATCTTCCGGCCACGGCATCAGGACAGGCTTCACGACGATCTTTGTCCTGAGATTCCTGTCAGCCAGGGCTGATGTTGTCCCCGATACAGAGAGGATGCCAATCTCTTTCGGCAGGCTGTGCACGATGCTTCCCTTGCCCTGCTTCCTGCTGATATAGCCTCCTCCGGACAGGGCAGAGAGCGATTGCCTGACGGTGGGGCGGGTTACCCCGTAAATGCGGCATAATTCATTTTCTGAAGGAAGCATGTCACCTTCACTGTAAACACCTTCAAGAATATGCTTCCGCAGTGTTTCGTAGAGCTTCCGGTGCCGGGGCAGTTCTTTCATGTGAAGTGACCAGAGTGACTAAGTGACTAAAGTGGACTAATGTATGAGGCGAATTTTTCATCCAAATATATTAAATTTTTACTTGTAAATACAAGTTATTAATTTATTTTTGCAATCATCTTTTTTCAACTTCTTGAGATATAATAAATTGATTTGAAGAACTTATCATTACAACTTCGATAATATGGCCACACTGGTGATAATGCCGAAACAGGGACAGTCAGTAGAGACCTGTATAATAACTAAATGGTTCCGCAGGAAAGGAGAAAAGGTTTCGGCCGGAGACATACTGTTCTCCTATGAGACCGACAAAGCCGCCTTCGACTTTGAATCACCCGCAGACGGTGTGCTGCTCGACATCTACCACGGAGAGGGAGCAGAAGTGCCGGTTCTTCAAAATGTCGCAGTAATTGGCGCTGAAGGCGAAAAATATGAAGCTGCTCCGGAAAAAACCGTTACTGCTGCGGCTTCACCAGCAGTTGCTGCCGCAAAGAATGAACCAGCAACAGCTTCAGTTCACGCTTCAACACAAATTGTAACAAATGTTACAAATTCAAAAGTAAGGATCTCACCCAGGGCAAAAAAGTTCGCTGAATCAAAAGGCGTTGATTACAATGGCATTCATGGCTCAGGGCCAAACGGCAGAATCATCTGTGCCGATATTGAAAATGCACTCTCGGGGGCAGCAACAAGTTCAGTCAGCGCTGCACCAGGCCAGGCTTTTACGGACCAGCCGCTCACGAACATCCGGCGAATTATTGCAAAAGCAATGCATGCTTCACTGCAGAACTCGGCCCAGCTTACGCATCATATGAGCGCCGATGTAAGAAATCTCCTTGCTGCAAGGGCAAAAGTAAAGGCAGATGTTACTTCAGGCAAAAAAATGCAGGACATTACACTGAACGACATGATCTGCTGGTGCGTGATCAGGGCGCTTGAGAAATTTCCGGTCATTAACGTGCATTTTTTTGAAGACAGGATAAGAACCTTCTCAGATGTCAGCCTGGGACTCGCCGTAGATACTCCCAGAGGACTGATGGTGCCTGCTGTAAAAGACGCCGGTAAAATGGACCTGGTACAGCTGTCGCGCAGCCTCAAGTCAGTTGCAGATGCATGCAGAAAAGGCAGCATCGATCCGGAACTGATCAAGCCGGCAGCAGCTTCATTTACAGTTTCCAACCTCGGGAATTATGGTGTCGAGATGTTTACGCCCGTCATCAACCTTCCGCAGGCAGGAATCCTCGGAGTATGCACAATAATAAACCGCCCTGCCGATCTCGGGAACAATACCTTCGGTTTTGTGCCGTATATCGGACTGTCACTTACCTACGATCACAGGGCAGTCGACGGAGGGCCGGCAACGTTATTCCTGAAAGAGATTAAAGATCAGATAGAAAGATTCAGCCTGTTATAGACAAGCGTAGAGCGTAGAGCGTAGAGCGCAGACCAGGCAACCATCAAGCAGTAACCAGTAATTAAGTTTTTCACAATGCCCAAAAGTCAGAACATCAATCCGAAAGTTGTCAGGGCGCCGAAATTCATCGAATTCGGCAAGATCCCTGTAAATCAGTATAACAAGAAGATCTCAGAAGAAAAAAAGAATTTTTCCACCGAAGATTTTATCAGGATCTACCACGACATGGCAGTTATCAGGGAATTTGAGACCATGCTGAACCTCATCAAGACAACAAATGAGTACAATGGTGTTCCCTATAACCACCCGGGACCTGCGCATCTTTCAATAGGCCAGGAAGCAGCCGCAGTCGGAATGGCTTACACCCTCGGAATTGACGATTATATCTTTGGCTCGCACAGGAGCCACGGAGAGATACTTGCCAAGGGACTGTCGTCCATTGCAAAGCTCGACGATGACACCTTGTATTCAATAATGAAGAATTATTTCGGCGGGTCAGCGCTGTCGGTAGTGGAAAAACAGTATAAGGGTTCAGACACAAAAGAGCTTGCAAAAAGCTTCCTTCTTTACGGAGCCCTGGCTGAAATATTCGCCAGGGAAAACGGCTTCAACAAAGGCCTTGGCGGCTCGATGCATGCCTTCTTCACTCCTTTCGGCATTTACCCTAACAATGCCATAGTAGGCGGTTCAGGCGACATTTCCGTCGGAGCAGCTCTTTACAAGAAGATAAACCGTAAGCCGGGACTGGTAGTGTGCAACATCGGTGATGCATCGATGGGTTGCGGACCTGTGTGGGAGGGCATCTCATTTGCTACGATGGATCAGTACAGGACGTTATGGGACGGCGAGTTCAATGGCGGACTGCCCCTGATATTCAACTTTATGAATAACCTTTACGGCATGGGGGGCCAGACTATGGGTGAAACGATGGGCTATGGCATCCTTGCAAGGATCGGAGCCGGGGTAAACTCTGAGATGATGCATGCCGAACGGGTAGATGGTTACAATCCGCTGGCTGTTATCGATGCTTTCAGGCGCAAGAAAGAGATACTCGAAAAGAAACAGGGGCCTGTGCTGCTCGACACCCTCACATACAGGATAAGCGGACACTCGCCTTCGGATGCTTCCTCTTACAGGTCAAAGGAGGAGATCGATGCCTGGCAGCAGGAAGATTCAATATTCCATTATGGGAACAGCCTTGTGGGGGCAGGTATTGCGACGGTCGCCCGGCTCGAAGAAATCAGGTCGGCGATCAAAGAAACGATCACTGAGATACTGAAGCTTACCATTGATGATAAAATATCTCCGAGGTTAAGCCTCGACGGTGATCCTGACCGCATCGGCAGGATGATGTTTTCAAATGAATCGAAAGATGCGATGGAAAACGGAAAACCTGATGTCCTGATGACGATCGAGGAAAACCCGCGCGTAAAATCGATCAAAAACAAGGAGAGATTTTATAAAGACAAAGAAGGCAAACCCGTATCGAAGGCAAAACTGTTCCAGTTCCGCGACGGAGTTTTCGAGGCCATTATCGACAGGTTCTACAAAGATCCGACACTTGTCGCATGGGGTGAGGAGAACCGCGACTGGGGCGGCGCTTTTGCAGTGTACCGCGGCCTTACCGAGGCTCTCCCCTATCACAGGCTTTTCAACTCGCCTATCTCGGAGGGGGCCATCGTCGGCACAGCAATAGGCTATGGCATGTGCGGGGGAAGGGTTATTGCGGAGATCATGTACTGCGACTTCCTCGGTAGATCAGGAGATGAGGTTTTCAACCAGCTTCCGAAATGGCAGGCGATGAGCGGCAACATTATACAGATGCCGGTTGTGATAAGGGTCTCTGTCGGTTCCAAGTATGGAGCCCAGCATTCACAGGACTGGTCGGCGCTTACAGCACATATTCCGGGCTTGAAAGTTGTCTTTCCCGCAACGCCTTACGATGCAAAAGGGTTGATGAATTCAGCTCTCCAGGGAACTGATCCGGTAATCTTTTTCGAAAGCCAGAGGATCTATGACATCGGGGAGATGTTCCACCAGGGCGGCGTTCCGGAAGGATACTACGAAATTCCCTTCGGTGAGCCGGACATCAAGAGAGCCGGTGATGACATTACGATATTGTCGGTTGGTGCAACGCTTTATCCTGTTATAAAAGTTGCAGACACCCTTAAGGAAAAATACGGCATAAACGCCGAAGTTATAGACGCGAGGTCCCTTGTCCCGTTCAATTATGAACCGGTTGTTGAATCAATAAAGAAAACGGGCAAGATAGTGCTCGCAAGCGATGCTTCGTCGAGAGGGTCCTTCCTGAAAGAGATGGCACAGACGATCACCGAGCTTGCATTTGATTACCTCGATGCACCGCCCGTGGTTGTAGGATCGCGCAACTGGATCACTCCCGCTTACGAGATGGAGCAGTACTTTTTCCCTCAGCCTGATTGGATCATCGATGCAATCCACCAGAAGATAATGCCGCTGAAGGGACATGCTGTGAAAAATGATTTTTCGGATGATAAGATAATCAGCCTCAACAAACAGGGAGTTTAATTACACAGAATTACACAGAGGAGCCACAGAGTTTCACAGAGCTTTCCTCTGTGGTTCTCTGTGGTCTCTGCGTAAGTTCTTAAATGATTTGGGTTAGTTCCTTATTTTCATTAATTTGGCTGATCAAGAAATCATCGATGCTCAAGAGAGCAACTTATCTTCTCGCTTTTCTCCTGTCCGGACTGGCAGCCCACGCTCAGCCGAAAACCCTTGATTATTACCTTCAGCAGGCTATAAAGAACAGTCCTCTGCTGAATCAGTACAGGAATGAAGCTTTGTCTGCAGGTTACGACAGCATGCTCGTGCGGGCATCACAAAAGCCCCGGGTCGAATTCAACACCTCCCTGCAATATTTTCCCTACAACGATAAATTCGGCTACGATGAAGTAATTACTGACGGCGGTAATTACTCGACCCTGGCAGGAGTCTCACAAACCCTGTTCAACAGGCGTGATGTGGATAATCGTATAGCTGCTGCGTCACTGTTGAGAGAAGCCGCCCTTAATTCATCGAAAGTTTCAGAAATTGAATTGATAAAAGTCATAACAGCCCAATATCTGACTGCATTGTCAGACCAGGCAGATCTTCAATTCAACAGGAATTTCCTCAATCTTTTCAGGGATGAGCTGAAGGTGACGGCCGCTTTTGTTGAATCTGGCTCCGCGAAGGAAACTGATTACCTCTCTCTTCTCACGGAATCACGTGCCCAGGAAATCCTGATAAAACAGATCGAAAGCCAGTTCCGTAAAGATGTTTACCTTTTGAACCAGCTGTGCGGATCGTTCGACACTATTGTTTTTGATCTACAGTCACCCGGGCTGAAGCTGACAGGCCGGGCTGATGTGAGAAATGATCCTTCATTTCAGAAATTTTCTATTGACAGCATCAGGCTCGAAAACGAGAAAGATGCGATAGATGTGCGTTACAGGCCAAAGATCAAATGGTTTGCGGATGCCGGTCTGCTTACAAGCACACCCTGGAACTTTTACAGGCATTTCGGGATCAGCGCCGGAGTAAGCCTGAATGTTCCGATCTGGGACGGCAATCAGAGGAGCATTGAAAAGGACAAGCTGCAGGCGGAAGAGAACAGCCGTCAGTTTTACAGCGAAAATTACAGGAATCAATATTTTCACCAGGTAAACCGGCTCACCGATGAGCTGAGCCGCATCGATGATATTGAGAAATCACTGAATGAACAGGTTAAGACATCCGATCTGCTGACACGTGCGTTTAAAACCCAGCTTGAGTCGGGGATAGTCCAGATGACTGATTACATCAACGCCCTCCGGTCATATAAGAATGCAAGCCGTGATCTGAACTTAATCGGTATCACCAGGATGCAGGTTATAAATGAATTAAACTATTTCCTCATACATTAGATAACAGTGTTGCATAAATTACTGATAGCAATCCAGGCGGTCATACTGATATCCACAACAGCCTGCCGCAACAGGGGTGAAACGGAGGAAGAAGCTGCCAACACCGTAACTCCTGTGACCGTTACGCATGTTTCATTCAAGCCAATGAAGTCAGTTACTGATCTTCCTGCGGTGTCGGCCTTCCTTAAGAGGAGCATTCTGAGGGCAACTGCAGCCGGGTACTTGCAAAAGGTTGAAGTAACACAGGGTGACGATGTATCAGCCGGCCAGCTTCTTTTCGGCCTTCGTACAAGAGAATCCCTCGCTCTTGAAAACCTGAAGAATGCCGACAGCACACTGACATTCAAAGGGCTGATCAGCATCCGGGCCCCGGAAGCCGGTGTGATCACATCAGTAAAATACCAGTCCGGCGACTTCGTGCAGGAAGGTGATGAACTGGCAACCATTGCGGACAGGAAAAGCCTTGTCTTCATCCTCGAAGTGCCTGTGGAGATGGACAGCTTCATCGCAGCCAACAGGCATTGCACGATAGAGCTCCCCGATTCCAAGATCCTGGATGGCACGATTTCCGGCAGGATGCCAGAGATGAGTCTCGAAACCCAGACTATAAAGTACATGGTGAAGGTGTCTTCCACCGCAGGCATTCCGGAGAACCTTATCGCCAATATCCCTCTCGTAAAATCATTTCACCCCGGTGCCCAGGTGCTTCCCATAAAAGCAGTCCTGAGCAATGAGACTGAAAGTGAATTCTGGGTAATGAAACTGGTAAATGATTCGGTTGCGGTAAAAACCGGTATTCAGAAGGGGATTGAAAATGAAGAGGAGGTTGAAGTTACTTCACCACGATTCCTCCCGGAAGACAGGATCATCCTCACCGGTAACTATGGTCTTACCGATACAGCACATGTCTCCTTACCCGCAGGAGTGGAATGAAGGACTTTTTTGTAACATACAGGAATCCTCTGACAATAGTACTTGCAGTGATCATTGCAGGAGGAATTTTCCTGTATGGCAGCATCCAGGTATCGCTTTTCCCCGAGATCACGTTCCCGAAGCTTAAAGTTGTTGCAGAAAACGGCGAGCAGCCTGTTGACAAGATGATGATTACCGTCACCAGGCCACTCGAGAATGCAATAAAGCAGGTGCCCGATCTGCAAATGCTGAGGAGCACAACCAGCCGTGGCTCATGCGAGATATCCGCCTTCCTGAACTGGGGAGCCGATATCGATGTTAACCAGCAGCAGCTCGAATCGCGTATTGCACAGATAAGAAATGAGCTTCCGGCAGACGTCAGTATAGAGGTGGAGAAAATGAATCCATCCATTCTGCACGTCATCGGCTTCACAGTTGAAAGCGACACGAAGAGCCCGATAGAGCTCAGCCTTATAGCCAATTACCAGATAAAGCCGTTCCTCTCACAGATTGACGGCGTTGCCTCGGTTGCCATACTGGGAGGCAAGACAAAAGAATACTGGATAGAGCCGGACATGATGAAGATGAGCCGTTATTCGATCACTCCAGAAATTATCAGGGATAAGATGAATGAAAACCACTTCATAACATCGAACGGTTTCCAGTCAGATTACCGGAGGCTATACCTTAATATAACGGACGCAGGACTGTACAACCTGTCAGACGTGGAAAACACGGTTCTGAAGAACACAGGAGGCAGGATAATAAGAATAAAGGATGTCGCCAGCGTGAACATCAGGGAAAAAACCGAATATACCAGGATCAATGCCAACGGCAGGCAGGGACTTCTCGTGGCAATACTGAAACAGCCTGGCGCAAACCTTACCAGGCTTTCTGAAAATGTGATCGCAAGGCAAAAGGAGCTTCAGAAAATACTGCCGCCCGATGTAAGAGTTTCATTTTATTATAACCAGGCTGATTTTGTCAATAATGCAATAGAAAGCGTAAACGACAGCCTTATTCTCGGGCTTCTTCTTGCACTTCTTGTTGCAATGCTCTTCCTGAGATCTTTCCGTGCAAGTGCGACAATACTGGTCGCCGTGCCCGTGACAATTTTCCTGACCATTATAGTGCTTTACTGCATTGGCTATACATTGAATATCATGACGTTCGGAGCCATTGCGGCAGCAATAGGGCTGATAATCGACGATGCTGTTGTTGTGGTGGAGCAGATACACCGGACGCACGAGGAGTATCCGGATAAGACTTCGGACCAGATGGTGCACCAGGCTGTAAAGTATCTTTTCCCCTCGATGATCGGATCATCGATCAGCACGATCGTCATCTTCGTGCCGTTCATGCTTCTTGGAGGGGTGGCAGGAGCATACTTCAGGGTACTTACAAATACGATGGTGATCACACTGGCATGCTCATTTTTCATCACATGGATCTGCCTTCCCGTAATTTACATGTGGTTTGCCAGGATAAGGGCATTGTTCCCGGAGAGAAAAAAAGATGAAGTAATTCACACAAAAAAACGAAACTGGGTGAGATTTTTCATTACCAGGCCAGTCATAAGCATCCTCTTCATTTTAATTCTTATTGGCTCTATCATCCTCATCCTCCCGAGGCTCGAAACAGGCTTCCTGCCGGAGATGGATGAAGGTACAATAGTTCTTGATTACTGGTCGCCCTCAGGGACTTCACTCGACGAGACAGACGCCATCCTGAAGCAGGTCGAAAAGATGCTGGTTACAGTACCCGAAGTTGAAACATACACAAGAAGAACGGGGACAGAAATGGGTTTTTTCATAACCGAACCAAACAGGGGAGATTATCTTATTAAGCTGAAAGATGACAGGGAAAAAACCACTGTCGAGGTTATCGATGACATAAGAAAAAGAATTGAAACCACCCAGCCTGCGCTCGAAATCGATTTCGGCCAGGTAGTGGGCGATATGCTGGGTGACCTGATGGCTTCCGTTCAGCCTGTCGAGATAAAGATATTCGGAACGGACCAGAAGATAATTAATGAGCTCGGCAACAAGGTCGCAGAAGAGATTGAAAAGATTGACGGCATTGAGGACGTGTTCAACGGAGTGATCATCGCCGGACCCTCGATCGAGATCATACCCGACCAGGAAAACCTTGCGAGAAACGGGATATCTCCTGCATCGTTGCAATTTCAGCTTCAGACAATGATTGAAGGGAATGTGATCGGAAACATTCTTGAAAAAGAGCAGTTGACTGACATCAGGCTTATATATCCGAAGAGCACTCAAAAGTCTTTCGAGGCACTCAGGGAAAGCCAGGTCTTTCTCCCGGACGGAAAGCTGAAACCTCTTTCATCACTTGCCTCATTCAGGATAAGCGAAGGTGTCGCGGAAATAAACAGGGACAACCTGAAATCAGTCTGCCTTGTCACTGCGCGTCTAAATAACAGGGACATAGGAAGCGCAATAAAGGAAATTCAGAAGATAATTGGCGAAAAGATCTTTCTCCCCCAAGGCTACCATATTGAATACGGAGGTGAATATGCGGATCAGCAAAAATCGTTCAGCCAGCTTTTGATTATATTGATATTATCCACCCTGCTGGTCTTTGGACTGATGCTGTTCCTTTTCAGGGATTTCAGGGCTGCCTTTGCAATCCTGGTCATTGCCGTGCTGGGAATATCCGGGAGCCTGATAGCTTTATATGTCACCGGAACACCTTTAAATGTGGGCAGCTATACTGGCCTGATAATGATAGTGGGCATCATTGGTGAAAATGCGATTTTCACCTTCCAGCAGTTTATGACAAACAGGAAAACAGGTTCTGTCGACGACTCCCTTGTGTTTGCAATTTCTACGCGTTTACGGCCTAAGCTTATGACTGCCCTTGGGGCAATCATAGCGCTGATGCCACTGGCTGTTGCGGCTGGCACCGGGGCACAGATGCATCAGCCTCTGGCCATTGCAGTGATCGGCGGATTTATTATCGGGCTTCCTCTCCTGCTCCTCGTTTTCCCGACCCTGCTTCACATTTTGTATTCAGAACGGTCTAAAAAGCCTGAGGAAAGGAATTCTGAGGTATCTTTGAAGTGAAATTGATTAAAAATGGAAAATGCAGTTGATAGCATAAGGTCAAAAAACGGGTTCATAATCGACATGGACGGAGTGATCTACCATGGCAACATGCTTCTTCCCGGCGTGCAGGAATTTCTGAAATGGCTTGAAGAAGCAGGAAAAAAATACCTCTTCCTGACAAATTCGAGCGAGCGAACACCCAGGGAGCTCCATGAAAAGCTCAAAAGGCTTGGCATCGATGTCGGTGAAGATCATTTTTATACAAGCGCCCTTGCCACCGCCAGCTTCCTTGCAAGCCAAAGACCCAACGGCAGCGCTTATGTTATCGGTGATGCAGGACTGATCCATGCGCTTTACAGCGTCGGCTATTCGGTCAATAATGTGAATCCCGACTATGTAGTGGTAGGAGATACAAGGAGCTATAACTTTGCAATGGTCGAACAGGCCCTGAATCTTGTAATGAAGGGCGCCAAGCTCATCGGGACCAACCCCGATGTGAGCGGCCCTGTCGAAAACGGCATTGTTCCGTCAACACGAGCCCTGGTCTCCCCCATCGAGGTCGCTTCAGGAAAAAAAGCTTATTTTGTCGGGAAACCGAATCCACTCATGATGAGAATTGCATTGAAGAAACTCGGAGTAAAACGAGAGGAAGCCGTCGTTATCGGCGACAGGATGGATACGGATGTGAGGTGCGGCATGGAATCGGAGCTCGACACGCTGCTTGTGCTCAGCGGGATAACAACAAAAAAGGATATTGACTTTTTTCCTTACAGGCCTACTTTCGTGCTGGATGGAGTGATTAGCCTGATCAAATAACATATGGGTACAAACTGCAAGTTTAAGGATGAACGGAAGGAAGTCGCCCGGTTCATGAGGCGATTATATAAGCAAGGGCTTACTTCAACTTCCGGCGGCAACATCAGCCTGAAAATCAATGAAGAAATAATTCTCATCACTCCTTCTGCAACAGACAAGGGCAGGATGCGCTGGAATGAAGTGGGCATAATGAGGACAGACGGCGAAAATCTTACCTCTGATCTTAAGCCCTCGATCGAATCTGAAATGCACCTTTCTGCTTACAGGAAAAAAGATCAGATAAAGGCTATCGTTCATGCACATCCTGTTGTGGCTTCCTCTTTTACAGCAATGAAGTGTGAAATAGACACGACACTTACGGCAGAAGCTGCAGCTATCCTGGGAAAGCCCCTCATGGTCCCCTATGCACTGATGGGAACAAAAGAGCTTGCTTCCGTAGTTTCGGAATACATTCTTAAATCCGACATTCTCCTGCTCGAAAATCACGGGATCTTAACGGCAGGTTCAAACCTGCTCCAGGCTTTCGACAGGATCGAAGTACTCGAAAATGCCGCAAGGATGACACTCATTGCAGAGATCATGAAAAAGAAAAGTCCGCTTACCCGGACAAGGCTTATCGAAATAGAAAGGCTGTTCAGATGATAAAGGGAGTATTGTTCGATATGGATGGCGTGCTTGTCGACACTGAGGAGTACATCTGCCGTGCAGCAATGATGATGTTCCGCGAAAAAGGAATAGTTGCCAATGAATCTGATTTCAAGCCATTTACCGGGATGGGTGAGAACAGGTACATCGGTGGTGTGGCGGAAAAATACGGTGTGCCGTATTCAGATGAAATGAAAGCCAGGACATACGAAATTTACGCACAGCTGGTAAAAGGGAAATTATCTCCTCTGACCGGAGCAAAAGAGTTTATAGCCCGTTGCATGGAGAAAGGGCTGAAGCTTGCTGTCGCCTCGAGCGCCGACAGTGTAAAAGTGGAAGTGAACCTTAGAGAATCGGGCATAGGTAAAAAAGTCTTCGGAACAATAGTCAACGGTCTCGACGTGAAAAACAAAAAGCCTGCTCCTGACATTTATCTTAAGGCTGCTGAAGAGCTTGGTCTCGATCCTGCAGGATGCCTGGTAGTTGAAGATGCGGTAAGCGGCGTAAAGGCCGGAAAAGCTGCAGGATGCAGGTGCCTTGCCGTAACAACGAGCTTCTCCGCGGCTGAGCTTCATGAGGCTGACTGGGTATTCAGTTCCCTGAAAGATGTACCTGATGAGGTGATTAACTGGTAATAATATGGAAAAAAGAAGACTCGGCAATTCAGATATGCACATTACGGAACTTGCTTTCGGAGCCTGGGCGATCGGCGGCTGGCAGTGGGGTGGTTCAGATTCCAGACAGGCCATAAGGGCAATCGAAGCTTCGGTTGAAAACGGGATGACCTCAATTGATACTGCTCCAATCTACGGATTCGGATTGAGTGAAGAACTGGTAGGGAAGGCAATAAAAGGCAAAAGATCAGATGTGCAGGTGCTTACAAAATGCGGCATGAGCTGGTCAGGCACAAGTGGTGAGTTCTTCTTCAAATCAAAGGATAACAACGGAATAAGCGTTGACATCTACAAGTATTCCGGGAAAGAAAGTGTTCTTAAGGAATGTGAAGACAGCCTGAGAAGGCTTAAAACCGATTACATCGATCTTTACCAGGTACACTGGCCCGATATGACAACACCGGTATCAGAAACCATGGAGGCGCTTGCCTTATTGAAAAAACAGGGGAAGATACTGGCAGGCGGAGTATCCAATTATTCGCGGGAATGGATGGAAGAAGCGCTGAAAACCTTTCCATTAGCCTCCGACCAGCTTGCATACAGCATGGTGAACCGCGATATTGAAAAAGAAACTGTGCCATTCAGCCTGGAAAAGAATATCGGCATCATTGCATACAGTCCCCTGCAGCGGGGCCTGCTTGCAGGAAAGATAAAGAAGGGGCATGTTTTCAGCGAAGGGGATACAAGGCCTTTCACGATATATTACAGGGAACCGAATCTTTCACGGATTATAAAGATAACTGAGGAACTTGAAAAGATAGCAAATGAACGAAAGGTCAGCCTTTCGCAGCTTGTCCTAAACTGGACCATCCTCCAGCCCGGAATAACATGTGCACTTTCGGGTGCAAGAGATGAGAAACAGGTATTGGAGAATGTGAAAGCAGTAGAATTCAGGATCGACAAAGAGGAGATCGCACGGATAAATAAATTACTTTCGGACCTTAAAATAGAAACAGAATTTTAACGCGAAAAATAAGATCTTAATGAAGAATTTCCTGGAAGGCTTTCCGCCACCTGAAAAACTGTTCAAAGAGACAAGAAACCTCAATATTCCTGAATACAGGGAAGCAAACAGTCATATTCATACACCTTATTCATTCTCAGCATTCCCTGAGCTTAAAACAGCTTTTGACCTTGCAAAGGACGAGAACATCGCAGTGCTGGGCATCAATGATTTTTACGTAACCGACGGGTACGAGGCTTTCCACGACGGCTGCGTAAAAAATGGCATATTCCCCCTGTTTAATATAGAATTCATCGGGCTTCTCAAAGAAGAACAAAAGGAAGGGATCAGGATAAACGATCCGAACAACCCGGGCAGAATTTACTTTACCGGCAAGGGACTCGATTTCCCTTTCGAAGCCGGATGGATACAGAAAAAACAGCTTAAGGGCGTCAAGAGGGAGAGCCAGAACCAGGTGAAGGAAATGATCACCAGGCTGAACGGCCTTATCCAACAGCATTACCCGTCATTCTTCATGTCCTACGACCTTGTCAAAAACGAATTTGCCATGGACCTGGTAAGGGAAAGGCATATCGCAAAAGCCCTGAGGATGATGGCTGTGAGACGATTCCCTTCACCCGATGAGCAGATTGGATTCCTCGAGAAGCTTTACGGCAAAAAATCAAAAACGGGCATTTCAAACCCTGCCGCGCTTGAAAATGAGATCAGGTCAAACCTGCTGAAAAGCGGAGGCGCAGCTTTTGTTGAAGAAGACGAGAATTCTTTCCTCGACCTGGGTAAAATCATCAGGATAATTACAAGCGCAGGTGGAATTCCATGCTACCCAGTGCTGCTCGATGATGCTTCAGGGAATATCACCGAATTTGAGAAGGACTATGAAGCACTGTACTGGAGGCTCCGCAGTTTTGGCGTAGAGTGCGTCGAACTTATACCCGGAAGGAATGACATTGACGTCCTGAGAAAATTCGTTCATTTCTTCAATGAAAAGGGGTTCGTAATTTTATTTGGCACCGAGCACAACACCCCTGAGCTGATCCCGATGACGGTAACCGCCAGGGGATCTGTTCCTCTCGATGCCGATCTGAAGAGGATAGGCTGGGAAGGCGCCTGCATAATCGCCGCGCACCAGTACCTGAGGGCTGATGGCAGGCAGGGATATGTACTTCCCGACGGGAAACAGAGTTCCGCACAGAAGCAGGAGCTGATCAGGCTTGGCCAGATGACCATTGAATATTACTTAAGCAGGCAAAATGAAACAGGAAATAAATGACCTGATCGCGGTTTCGCGGTATTACGGTTCAAATAAAGATTATGTGATCGCCGGCGGAGGCAATACGTCATTCAAGGATGAAGAGACGATTTGGATCAAGGCTAGCGGACAATCACTCGCAGAGCTTACTGAAGATGGTCTTGTGGCTCTCGACAGGGTAAAGCTCAGGATAATTTCAACGAACAAATATTCAGACGATCCGGTTGAGCGCGAGGAGCAGGTGAAGCAGGACCTGATGGCAAGCGTGCATGAAAAAGACAAAAGCAAGAGGCCTTCTGTGGAGACCTCGCTTCATGAGCTGATCAGGTACAGGTTTGTTGTTCACCTTCATCCCACAGTCATAAACGGTCTTCTTTGCAGCCGCACTGCAAAGAACAACATAACCAGGCTGTTCGGGGATTCAGTGTTGTTTGTTCCCTATATCGATCCGGGCTACACTCTTTTCAAAAAGCTTGAAAGCGCAATAGCCTCATACCGCGATAAAAACTCAATTGACCCTAAAATAATACTGCTCGAAAACCACGGGTCCTTTGTGGCAGCGGACACAACGGCTGAAATAAAAAATATTTACGACGACATTATCGGGAAAATTTCTGCTGCAGTACCATCCGTGAAGGAAATAAAGGACCTTCCTTATAATCCCGTGATGAACCGGGTCATTCCCGTCCTGAGGATGGCTTTGTCATCAGATGCCTCAGGGAAGCCGATAGCGGTAAGATCAAGGAATAATTCTCTCATAGCAGAATATACGCACAACCAGCAGGAATATCATAAGATATCGCTCCCGCTTACACCCGATATCATAGTCTACTGCAAAGCGAGGTATATGTACATCGATCAGACAGCGACACCGGAGAGGATCATTGATTCATTCCGATACCAGCTGCCTCATTTTTTAAATGAGTTCGGTTTCCCGCCGAGAATAATAGTAATGAAGGACATGGGAGTGTTTGCGTTTGCGGAAAACATACCATCGGCGGAATGTGCACTCGATGTATACGAGGACCTTATAAGGATAAGCCACTATGCAACACAGTGGGGCGGCATTAAATTCCTCACTCCTGAACAGGTGTCTTTCATCGACAAATGGGAAGTGGAAAACTACAGGCGGAAAGTTGCTTCTGCAGCTTCCGGCGAAAGCAAACTGATAAACAGGATAGCGATCGTCACAGGTGGAGCCCAGGGCTTTGGCGCAGGAATAGCCGAAGCTCTCTTTGAGAAAAAGATGAATGTTGTCATTGCTGATGTGAATGAAGAAACGGGGAATGCATTTGCAGCAAAGCTAACCACTCCCAGATCGATGAACAGGGCAATATTTGTGAAAACGGATGTTTCCGATCCCGAATCTGTGAAAAACCTGATATCATCCACAGTAAAGGCATTTGGCGGTCTCGACCTGATGGTCAGCAATGCCGGTATACTGAGGGCGGGAAGCCTCGATGAAATGGACCCGGAAACATTCTCAAAATCGACCGATGTCAATTATAAGGGTTACTTTCTCTGCGCAAAATTCTCTTCTGAGATAATGAAGCTGCAGAACCCTGGTAAGCCCGGCTACTTTACTGATATCATTCAGATAAACTCAAAGTCGGGACTTCGCGGCTCTAACCGGAACTTCGCCTATGCCGGCGCAAAGTTCGGAGGCATAGGATTGACACAATCGTTCGCGCTGGAGCTTGCACCTTATAATATAAAGGTAAATGCCATCTGCCCTGGGAATTTCTACGAAGGCCCGCTCTGGTCGGATCCTAAGAACGGACTGTTCGTCCAGTATCTTAAGACAGGAAAAGTGCCCGGGGCAAAAACAATCGATGACATAAGGAAGTTTTATGAGGAGCAGGTGCCGATGAAACGCGGATGCAGGCTCGAGGATGTGGTTAAGGCGCTCCTATATATCATAGACCAGGAATACGAGACCGGACAGGCGTTCCCTGTGACCGGCGGGCAGGTGATGCTGGGCTGAAAGCTCAGGGCAAGGGGCAGGGAGCAGGGGGCATGGAGCAGGGGGCATGGAGCATAGAGCAAATACAGCGATGTTGATCGTTGAGGTTGAGGTTGATATGGCATGTGTGTGGGGATTCCCCTCCCTGGAGGGGGCAGGGGTGGGTTTAAAAGGGTTCAAGGTTCATGGTTCAAAGTTCTAGGAAAAATATTCATATATGAGAACCAAAGCAGTAAGGATTTACGGGAAGAAAGACCTCAGGCTTGAGGAGTTCGAGCTTCCCGAGATGAAGGATGACGAGATACTCGCTCACGTCGTATCCGACAGCATCTGCATGTCGTCGCACAAGGCAGCGCTCCAGGGGGCCGACCACAAAAGAGTGCCTGACGATATTCATATAAACCCGACAATGATCGGGCACGAGTTTGCCGGTGTTATTGTCGAAGTTGGCAAAAAATGGAAAGGCAAATTCCGCAAAGGACAGAAATTCTCCATCCAGCCTGCCATGAACCACATGGGAACCCTCGAGGCGCCAGGCTATTCGTTCCGCTACATTGGAGGAGATGCTACTTATATAATTATCCCTCCCATCGTCATGGAAGCAGACAGCCTGCTCGATTATGAGGGTGAAGCATTCTTCCCTGCATCGCTCTCCGAACCGATGTCGTGCATTGTCGGAGCCTTTCATGCAAGCTATCACGTCCCGCCCGGAATGTATGTTCATGAAATGGGTATAAAACAGGGCGGGAAGATGGCAATACTCGCGGGTGTTGGTCCCATGGGGCTTGGCGCCATCGATTATGCCCTGCACAATGAAAGAAGACCCGGGCTGCTGGTGGTAACGGATATTGACGATACAAGGCTCTCGCGGGCAGCATGCCTCTTCACCCCGGAGCATGCAGCAACGCTTGGTGTGAAGCTGATGTACATAAATACAGGCAGGACCAATGATCCTGTCAAAGCCATGCGGGATATCACGGGAGGTACCGGTTACGACGATGTTTTTGTTTTCGCGCCTGCCAAACCGGTGGTCGAGCAGGGTGATGCAATACTCGGGTTTGACGGATGCCTTAATTTCTTCGCCGGTCCTACAAATACCGCATTCAAGGCTGAGATTAACTTCTATAATGTCCATTATTCATTCAC
>DATGWQ010000342.1:0-3777 GCA_035299385.1 Bacteroidales bacterium
CATATGAAAAAGAAAAAAAAGGAGCTCAGGATAGGGCTGATAGGATGCATGGCTGAAAGGTTGAGGGAAAAGCTGCTGGAGTCCGGTCAGACTGTCGACATAGTAGCGGGCCCCGACACCTACCGGTTTTTACCTGACCTCATAAACGAAGCTGATGAAGGCCATAAAGCCGTTAACGTGCTTCTGTCAAGGGAAGAGACGTATGCTGACATCTCACCGGTGAGAATGGACAAAAACGGTGTAACTTCCTTTGTTTCCATTATGCGCGGCTGCAACAACATGTGCGCATACTGTGTGGTGCCTTATGTAAGAGGGGCGGAAAGAAGCCGCGAGCCTGAAACCATTCTCCGCGAAGTGAAAGAGCTTTTCGAAAAAGGCTATCGTGAAGTCACCCTCCTCGGTCAGAATGTGGATTCCTACAAATGGAATGATCGCGGTTTTGAATGGCTTCTTGAAAATGTTGCCCTTATTGATCGCGGTCTCAGGGTAAGATTTTCGACTTCACATCCGAAGGATATTTCCGATGAGCTCCTTCATACCATTGCCAGGCACGAAAATATTTGCAGGCACATCCATCTGCCGGCACAGAGCGGCAGCACTCGCATACTGAAGCTCATGAACCGCGAATATACCCGTGAATGGTACATGGACAGGATCACGGCCATTAAAAACATCATTCCCGGCTGTGCTGTCTCGACGGATATGATAACCGGTTTCTGCACGGAAACCGATGAGGACCATAATGAATCCCTTTCATTGATGGAGTGGGCAGGTTATGATTTTGCTTACATGTTCAAATATAGCGAGAGGCCGGGAACAAAGGCAGCAAGAAGAATGAAAGACGATGTGCCGGAAGAAGTGAAATCCGCAAGGCTGACCGGAATGATAGCGCTTCAGAACAGGCTTTCGGCAAAATCCAAGAAGGCTGATGTCGGAAGAATTTTTGAAGTGCTGGTCGAAGGATCCTCAAAGAGATCGGAGGAATTCCTTTCGGGAAGGACCTCACAGAACAAGGTAGTCGTCTTCCCTGCAGAGGGCTCCGTGAAAGGTGAGTATCACAAGGTACTGATAGAAAAATCAACATCAGCAACACTTGTGGGAAAGAAAGTTAGTTGATCTTTGAAAAGAAAGGCGTACCTTTAACTTCACTCATCAAAAATTTTGAGCCATGCGCAGGAATATTCAGGCTTTTGCTTTATGCCTTTTCATGAGCTTAATCACTGTGGTCTCCTCTGCCCAGGAAATCACAATTAAAGGCAAGGTGACTGATCTCAACAATAAACCGGTGAAAGGAGCTTCGATCTTTGTGGATGATGCAGCCAGGGGCGTAAAAACCAATAAGAACGGAGTTTACGAGCTTACTGCTCCAACTACCGCGAAAGTTATTAGGCTAAAGTCGAAAAACGGAGAGATGATGGAACAACAGGTCAACGGCAGGACGGGAATTGACTTTGAAGTGCCTGTCAGCTTCACCGGGGTGAAACAGCCTGAAGCACCTGAATCACCTGATGAACAGGTGAATGTCGGTTACGGCACCATGAGCAAAAAGAACCTGTCCTCGACAGTGACGAAAGTGGATGCGGACCAGAAAATTGTTTACAAGGATATTTATGATATGCTCAGGGGCAGGCCCGGGGTGCAGGTGAGCGGTAAAAGCGTCAAGATTCAGGGTGGTGTCACTTCCTTTAATCTCAGCACAGAGCCGCTTTATGTGCTGGATGGAGTTATCGTGAGTTACATTGATGACATCAATCCCCTTGAGGTCAAATCCATAGAAATACTTAAAGGATCCGCTGCTGCTATCTATGGCTCAAGGGGAGCAAACGGGGTGATACTTATTACAAGGAAGAAGTGACCAGAGTGCGCTAGAGTGACTAGAGTACTTAGAGTACTTAGAGTACTTGGGACGTCTATAAAGCCTGATTCTTCTTCTTTATATCGATCATCAGTTCATTGAGCTGTTTCGGATTGACGGGTGCAGGAGTATCGAGCATCACATCGCGCCCTGAGTTGTTTTTCGGAAATGCAATGAAATCCCTTATCGTATCCTGCCCCCCGAACATGGCCACCCACCTGTCGAATCCGAAAGCCACTCCGCCGTGAGGTGGAGCTCCGTACCTGAATGCATTCAGAAGGAATCCGAACTGCTCCTCGGCTTCAGCTTCAGTGAAACCCAGGACTTTGAACATGAGCTTCTGAACAGAGGAATCATGTATCCTTATCGATCCACCTCCAATTTCCACACCGTTGATCACAAGATCATAAGCATTAGCCCTTACTTTCCCAGGATCAGTTTCCATGAGATGCAGATCCTCCGGAACAGGGGAAGTGAAAGGATGGTGCATCGCAAAATATCTCTTCTCCTCTTCATTCCATTCGAGAAGCGGGAAATCGACGACCCACAGAGGAAAGAATTTATCCCTGTTCCTAAGTCCCAGCCTGTTTCCCATCTCAAGCCTGAGTTCTGACAAAGCTGTAAGGGTTTTTTTCTTTTCACCTGCAAGGAGAAGCATCAGGTCGCCGGGTCCGGCGCCCATCAGCTCCGCCCATTTTTTGAGATCATCAGGACTGTAAAACTTGTCGACTGATGACTTGAGCGATCCATCAATTCCAAATTTGACATATATGAGGCCTTTTGCACCTATCTGTGGTTTTTTGACAAATTCAGTAAGCTCGTCAGTCTGCTTTCTCGAGTATTCGGAACAGCCTTTTGCACAAATTCCGCCAATATACTCGGCACTGTCAAAGACTGCGAAGTTCCTGCCTTTTACATCTTCCGTCAAATCTTTAAACTTCATGCCGAACCTGAGATCCGGCTTGTCGCTTCCATAAAACTCCATGGCCTCGCTGTATGGCAGCCTTAAAAATGGCTCACTAAAATCGATCCCCCTGATCTGCCTGAACAGGTATTTTGCGAGGCCTTCGAAAGTTTCGAGCACATCATCCCTCTCAACGAACGACATCTCGCAGTCGATCTGGGTGAATTCAGGCTGGCGGTCAGCTCTCAGGTCTTCATCCCTGAAGCATTTCACAATCTGGAAATACCTGTCAAAGCCAGCTACCATAAGGAGCTGCTTCAGTGTCTGGGGCGATTGTGGCAATGCATAAAAGCTGCCTGGCTGCATTCTCGAAGGAACAATGAAGTCGCGTGCGCCTTCAGGTGTGGATTTAATCAGCACAGGCGTTTCAACCTCGACAAAACCGATTGCATCCATGTACTTCCTCACTTCCTGCGCAACCCGGTGGCGAAGAAGTATTGCATTTTTTACCGGCGTCCTCCTGAGGTCGAGATAACGGTATTTCATTCTCAGCTCCTCTCCACCGTCGCTCATGTCTTCAATTGTGAAAGGAGGCAGCTCGCTCCTGTTCAGCACTGTTATTTCATTGACATCAATTTCGATCTCACCTGTAGGCAGCTTGGGATTCTTATTGCTTCTCTCCCTCACCAGTCCCCTTGCCTGGATTACGAACTCGCGGCCAAGCTTCCTTGCTTTTTCACAAAGCTCACTGTCCGTTTCCATGTTGAATACAAGCTGTGTAATGCCGTACCTGTCACGAAGGTCCATGAAGGTCATTCCTCCCAGGTCCCTGGAACGCTGTATCCATCCGCACAATGTTACTTCTTTCCCGACATTACTGATGTTCAGCTCACCGCAGGTGTTTGTCCTGTACATTTTATTCCTTTTAAAAATTCATGCAAAAGTAAGAAACATTCTGATCTTTTAGCCACGAAGGCGCAAAGACGCGAAGGTTCATTAAGATTAATTCAGCCCTGGA
>DATGWQ010000343.1:0-26640 GCA_035299385.1 Bacteroidales bacterium
TATCACACACTCGATAACGGCATCAGGCTGATTCATTATAACATCAAAGGACCGGTCGCCCATTGCGGAATACTTGTTAATGCAGGTTCACGCGATGAAAAAGAGGATGAGCATGGGATTGCACACTTCATCGAACACATGCTTTTCAAGGGGACGAAAAGGAGAAAGGCATATCATATCCTGAGCCGCCTCGAAGACGTCGGCGGAGAGCTGAATGCGTACACAACCAAGGAAGAAACAGCAATTCATGCTTCATTCCTGAAAGAAGACTATGAACGCACCCTTGAACTGATCAGCGACATTCTTTTCCGATCCGGCTTCCCTGCGAAAGAAATTGAAAAAGAAAAAGATGTTGTGATCGAGGAGATAAATTCCTACCTGGATTCCCCGTCGGAGCTCATATTTGATGATTTTGAGGAGCTTATCTTCAGTGATCAGCCAATAGGACGCAATATCCTCGGCTCCCCGGAATCGGTGAGGAAAATAAACCGGAAAAAAATCAAAAGCTTCATTGAGAGGGAATATCTTACCGGTGAAATGGTTTTCTGCTCGATAGGGGAAATACCCGATAACAGAATTCTCAGGCTTTTTCAAAAATACTTTTCATCACCAGACAAACCATCAGGTGGAAAAAAATCATATGACAAATGGACCTACCAGCCGGTCACAGTCACAAGAAAAAAGGATACATTCCAGAATCATTGCATAATCGGGAATGTGGCATATGATATCAGGGATGAAAAACGTGTGGCGATGTTTCTTCTCAACAACATACTGTGTGGCCAGGGTATGAATTCACGGCTCAATCTCTCTCTTCGTGAAAAAAACGGCCTTGCATATAATGTTGAATCAAATTACAATCCCTACTGCGACACGGGAGTATTTTCGATATATTTCGGCACGGATTCCAAACTGCTCGAAAAAAGCACGGCCATCTGCCTGTCCGAACTGAAGAAACTAAGGACCGTCAAGCTTGGTCCCGTGCAGATGAGCAAAGCAAGAAGCCAGATGAAGGGATATCTTGCGAGAGGATATGATAATCATGAGAACCTGATGCTCAGCATGGCCAAAAGCATGATGGTGTTTGACCAAATCGAAACTTTTGAATCATCATGCAGGCAGATCGATGCGATCTCACCAGAGATCCTGCTTGAAATTGCCAATGAGATATTTGAACCTTCAAGGCTTTCAACTCTTATTTATGAATAAACAATTTACTCCCTGGTGCCCTTTGTGAAAACCTTTGTGCCCTTTGTGGTTAATTTTTACAACGAAGGACACAAAGTAATTCACCAAGGTAACAAAGGTAAAATGGAAGATGATGAACAAGAACCTTGAAAGATACATACTCGATCATACCAGCCCGGAAGACTCCCTGCTGGAGGAACTGTACAGGCAAACGCACATCAGGTTTGTAAACCCGAATATGGTATCCGGACACCTCCAGGGAAGGTTTCTGGAAATGGTCTCCAGGATGATCAATCCCCTCAGCATCCTGGAAATCGGAACATTTACAGGTTATTCTGCAATCTGCCTCGCCAGGGGATTAAAGGAAAACGGCAAACTGGTGACAATAGAGATCAATGATGAAATTGCGGAATTCACCGGATCATACTTCAAAAAGGCAGGGCTCGATAAAAAAATTCAACTGCTCAACGGGAATGCCCTTGAAATAGTTCCTGCGCTCGAAATGACCTTCGATCTCGTATTTATCGATGCAGATAAACGTGACTACTGCGATTATTTCAGATTTGTGTTCGACAAGGTACAAAAGGGCGGATTTATACTCGCTGACAATGTCCTGTGGGGCGGACAGGTGCTCGAAAAAGGAACTGCGGACCAGCAGGCAAGAGGCATAATAGAGTTCAATGAGATGGTCAGCAAGGATGACAGGGTGGAAAACATGATCCTGCCGATCCGGGACGGGCTGATGCTGTTACGAAAGGTCTGAATTGCGTGACGGCCTGACAGCTTTAGAGAAGGTGGTTGCATTTATGGTACATTTTTTGTCATTTTGTTAAAAATATCCATTACAATGAAAAAGATCCTTCATCTCTGTATTGCGGCACTCATATCTTTCCAGGCAATTGCACAAACCCAGACTGCCACGCTGAAATCAGCAGCCCGTCTGTTCGGAGAAAAAAATGACCTTACGACGGTCCTTATGATAATTCCTTCAGGATCGGCCGTGCAGGTTCTGGATGCTGCAGACAGCACTTATTACCGTGTCATGTTTGAGGAAAATGAAGGATATATATTTAAAAGGCAGGCAGTGATCGATAAAACTCCGGCAAAAATTGCTTCCGGCAGGAATGACACAAGCCAGGAATCTGCCGCTACCGATAATCAGCAGGTGCAGCAAAACACAAGAAGCCGGTTTTCCTACCTCGAGGAGAAATACGGAACCAGTCTTGCAGCAAGGATCAATTCCGGAAAGATATGGAAGGGCATGACACCCGAAATGGTCAAGGACAGCTGGGGGTCACCGCAGAAAATCAACAGGTTGGTAAACGGGAATACAATGAATGAGCAATGGACCTATCAGAACACCATACTGTATTTCAAAGACAACCAGCTTACGGAGTGGGGACCGGCGAGGAAATAGGTGTGAGGCCTGAGTTTGAGGGACATTGCGCCTTTGCGTCTTTGCGTGAAACAAAACGGGATTGTCTCGGCTCCGCCTCGACGGACCCTTTTGGAGTTGCGTCAAACAAATAGCGCCACTATAGTTTTTTGTGATAGTCCGATCCCATGTCGAACATTTCATCGTCCTCTCACAAATAAAAAATTGCCGCATTCCAATGCGGCAATTTGTTTGAGCGGGAGACGGGACTCGAATGCTGACGACCCTGACCGCGAAGCTCGTCAGGGTGTCAGCATCCTGACTGGCGCTTGACGCGCCACGTCAGGACCCGCGACGATCACTTATACTTTTCAATAAACTTTATTAGTCTTTCCCTTGAAAGATTCTTTATCATTCTCTCAAGTTTCATTGCCTCTGATCTTGATTCCTTTTTTGCTGACCATACAAGCTTCCACGGGAGACCTTTACATGTTGATTTTTCGTATCCATGATTATGTCTGTTCAGTCGATCCTCCAGGTCTTCTGTTTGACCGTGATAATAAATATCAAGTGATTCAGAATGTAGAATATAGACGTGATAGCACATAGCAAAAAAGGAAGCACAGCTACTTCCTTTATTTTGTTTGAGCGGGAGACGGGACTCGAACCCGCGACCCTAACCTTGGCAAGGTTATGCTCTACCAACTGAGCTACTCCCGCAGATTCGACCGCAAAAATAAGAATTTTTTTTTATCTGCAAACAACCTCTTCCCGGAGAATTTTTCTAATTTAGCTGATAAGACATGTTCTAATTTAAATACCAATACCTTAAACCCTATGAAAAAAGCATTGTTTCTTGTGCTGATTGTACTTTTACCGGCACTGTTTTCGTGCACCCAGAAGAAGACAGAAGCTGTCTTATCGGTCCCTTTTGAGAAATATACACTTCCCAACGGGCTCACCGTGATACTGCATGAGGATAAATCAGATCCTATTGCAGCAGTCGCAATTGTCTACCACGTCGGCTCAGCCCGCGAAACCGAAGGCAAAACAGGTTTTGCCCACCTTTTCGAGCATATGATGTTCCAGAAATCAGAGAATGTCGGCGAGGACCAGCTTTTTAAGCTTATCCAGGGAGCAGGCGGCGAGCTCAACGGAGGAACCGGACAGGATCAGACAATGTATTACGAGGTAATTCCGAAAAATGCCCTCGAGATGGCATTATGGCTTGAATCCGACCGCATGGGTTTTCTTGAAAACACAGTAACTCATTCTGCGCTCGCAAACCAGCAGAACGTCGTACAGAATGAAAAAAGGCAGAGCGTCGACAATGCTCCTTATGGCTTTGAACAATACGTTCTTCTAAAAACACTTTATCCCAAAGGACATCCCTATAGCTGGGACGTTATCGGCGAAATGCAGGATCTCCAGAATGCAACAGTGAATGATGTCAAATCATTCCACAAGAAATTTTATACCCCGACAAATTCGACACTTGTAATTGCCGGCGATATAAATAAAGAAGAAGTTAAAAAACTGATTGAAAAATATTTCGGCGAAATACCTGCAGGCGAGAAGATCGATAACGTGGGCCCGTTGCCTGCTTCTCTCGCCTCAACAGTGAAGCTCTATCATGAGGATAATTTTGCGAAAGCTCCCAGGCTGACTATGGTTTTCCCGACAGCAGAACAGTTTTCGAAAGATTCATATGCGCTCGATTACCTGGGGCAGCTCCTTTCCTCGGGAAGGAAGACTCCCATGTACAAGATCCTTGTAAAGGATAAAAAACTCACTTCCAACGTATTTGCATACAATGGCTCACAGGAGCTTGCCGGCAGTTTCAGAATTTCAGTCACTGCCAACCCCGGCGTAAATCTTACGGATGTCGAGAAAGCAGTTCTCGAATCATTTGACATGTTCGAGAAGGAAGGATTTTCAGAAGACGACCTCACCCGTATAAAGGCAAGCAATGAAACAGGTTTCTACGGTCAGTTCGGGAGCCTGCTCAGCAAGGCATTCACAATGGGCATTTACCAGGCTTTCAAAGGAGATCCCGGCTTTTATGCAACAGACTTCCAGCAGGGCCAGGCTGTTACAAAGCAGGACATTATGGATGTTTACAATAAATACATAAAAGGCAAAAGCTTTGTCGAGACAAGCTTTGTACCTAAAGGCCAGGTTAACCTGATAGCTGAAGGCGCAGTAAATGCGGGTATTGTTGAAGAAGATGTCACTAATGCAGCTGAAGTCAGGGATGTTGTTGCAGACAACGAGCCGATAATGAAAACACCGACTGCATTCGACAGGTCTGTGCAACCGGTTGTCGGTCCCGATCCTGAAATCACCCTTCCCACTGTCTGGACAGATTCACTGGGCAACGGGATGAAGCTTTATGGGATCAAACAAAGCGAGCTTCCCCTGGTGCAGTATTCGATAATCATTTCGGGAGGACATCTGCTCGATTCATTCGACAAACCAGGTGTTTCAAGCCTTACAGCTTCAGTTATGAATGAAGGGACAAAGAACAAAACCCCTGAAGAGCTGGAAGATGCCATCAGGCTTCTTGGCGCCGGAATTAATTTTTATGGTGGCACAGAAAACATAACCGTAAGGGTCAGCACACTTGCAAGAAACTTCGAAAAAACAATGGATCTTGTCGAAGAGATGCTTTTTGAACCCCGCTGGGACAGTGTCCAGTTCAATCTGGCCAAAGAGAGGACAATAAACACTCTGAAAAGGAACAAGGCTAATCCCAATTACCTTTCTTCTTTAACCCTGAATAAGCTCATCTACGGTCCTGAGAACATTCTTTCAATTGAACCTGCAGGTACGGAGAATTCAGTCGCTTCCATAACAATTGACGATCTGAAGAATTTTTATGAAAAGAACTTCTCCCCTACTGTTTCCGAGTTTATTGTTGCCGGAGACATTGACAAAGAGAGGGTGAAAGCAGCACTGACTGACCTCAGCACAAAATGGGTTGCAAAGGATGTTCTCCTGCCGGCAATGAATATGCCTGCAAAACCGGCAAAATCACAGATCTACTTTGTTGACGTACCCGGTGCCAAACAATCGGTGATTGGCATCGGTTGTCCTTCAATCACCAGGACAGACCCTGATTATTATCCTGCATACGTCACAAATTATAAGCTTGGCGGCTCTTTCAACGGCCTGTTCAATCTGATACTTCGCGAGGAGAAGGGATTCACTTACGGTGCAAGGTCAGGATTCAACTCCGGGAAGAACTATGGCGCCTTCACAGCTTCATCCATGGTCAGGACAAACTCAACTCTCGAATCCGTTACCATTTTCAAGACCGAAATGGAAAAGTACCGCCAGTCGGTTCCGCAGGAATATATCGATTTTACAAAATCGGCTCTTCTGAAAGGAAATGCAAGAAGCTTTGAGACCCTGGGAGGACTCCTGGGAATGCTTAATAACATAAGCTCCTATGACCTTCCTGTGGATTACATCAAGAAAGAGGAAGCTTTTGTAAGAGGCCTGACGGCAGATCAGCAGGTCGAGCTTGCGAAGAAGTACATCGATCCATCCGCAATGTATTACGTTGTTGTGGGTGATGCCAAAACACAGCTGAAAGATCTTGAAAAAGTAGGCTTCGGCAAACCAATATTAATGATTAACTAGATAATTCACGAACTCACAACTAAATCCCCTCTCTAATGCTTAGAGAGGGGACTTTTGTTTAGGTCAATCAGAGACATCCTATTGGATAGGCATCCCCCTCTTTGCGATAGCAGAGAGAGGGACCGAGGGGGTGAGTTCGTGTGAAACATAGTTAAAATTTCTATATCTGTGTAACTCTGTGCCTTCTCCGTGAACTCTGTGTAACTTTTTTTTCTACTTTTCCCCCTTAAATTTTTAACTGATATAAAATGAAAAGATCCTTTTCCTTATTTATTTCAATTTTAATGATCGTTTTCTTTTCCTGCTCACCAAAGGAAAAAGAGACAGGCCTGAACATACCTTTCGAGAAATACACCCTTCCGAACGGTCTTACTGTTGTTCTGAATGTTGACAAATCAGATCCCATCGCCGCCGTTGCAGTATATTATCATGTGGGATCGAGCCGTGAAGTCCCCGGCAAAACAGGCTTCGCTCACCTTTTTGAACATATGATGTTCCAGAGATCTGAAAATGTAGGCGAGGACCAGCTGTTCAAAAACATTATGGCAGCAGGCGGCACACTCAACGGCAGCACAAACCAGGACAGGACGAATTATTATGAAGTTGTCCCGAAGAATGCTCTTGAAATGGCGCTCTGGATGGAATCTGACCGGATGGGTTACCTGACAAACACCGTAACAAAAAAAGCTCTTGTCAACCAGCAGAATGTCGTTCAGAATGAAAAAAGGCAGAACTACGATAATACGCCTTATGGCTTTAACCAGGTGCTCCTTGCGAAGAACCTGTATCCCAAGGGACATCCCTACAGCTGGACGACGATCGGGGAAATGGAAGATCTTACCAGTGCTTCAGTGGAAGACGTAAGGGCATTTCATAAAAAATTCTATTCTCCCAATAATGCGACACTTGCAATATCAGGAGATATAAATCCCGATGATGTCAAAGCTCTCATTGAAGAATACTTCGGAGAAATACCTGCCGCCGAACCGGTCGAGAAAAGAAACCCGATGCCTGTTTCGCTGGCTTCAACCGTAAAGCTGTATCATGAAGATAACCTTGCCAGGGCTCCCCAGCTCACAATGGCATTCCCCTCAGCAGAAGAATTTTCAAAAGATGCTTATGCACTGGATTTTCTCGGGGAACTTCTTGCAGGAACAAAAAAATCACCGCTTTATAAAGTTCTTGTTGAAGAAAAGAAGCTTACATCAAGGGTTATGGCAGGCAACCGCGCCCAGGAGCTTGCAGGCAGCTTCGTCATATCTGTCGCTGCAAACCCCGAAGTTAACCTGACAGAAGTGAACAATGCAATATTCGAAGGTCTGGAGAGATTCGAAAAGGAAGGTTTCAGCGAAGAGGATCTGACAAGAATCAAAGCTCAGAATGAAACAAGCTTTTACAATGGACTGACAAGCGTTCTCAGCAAAGCATTCCAGTCAGCAGAATATACAATGCTTAAAGGTGACCCCGAATATTATAAAAAAGATCTTGCGGCAATCCAGGCAGTCACAATGGATGATGTTAAGGCAGCATATGAAAAATACATTAAGGGCAGGAATTTCACCGAGATAAGCTTCGTTCCGAAAGGACAGGTAAATTTGATACCGGAAGGCTCGGTAAATGCAGGCATAGTTGAAGAAGATGTGACCAAAGCTGCCGAGGTGAAGGCCGATAATATTGCCGAGGAGCCGATCCAAAAAACACCGTCAAAGATAGATCGTTCGGTGATGCCACAGGTCGGAGCGGATCCGGCCGTGACCATACCCGCAGTATGGAAAGGATCTCTTGCAAACGGCATGAAGGTTTATGGCATCACTCATAATGAACTTCCGCTTGTCCAATACTCCATCGTTATAGACGGCGGCCATAAGCTGGATAAGGCTGAAAAGGCCGGGGTGGCAAGCTTCATGGCGGCAATGCTCAATGAGGGCACAAAGAATAAAACCCCGGAACAGCTTGAGGATGCAATAGGCCTCCTTGGAGCTTCGATCCGGGTCTCATCGGGAAATGAAGAGATCTCAGTGGACGTGAGCACTCTTGCGAAAAATTTCGACAAGACACTTGCTCTGGTTCAGGAAATGCTCCTCGAACCCAGGTGGGATGAAAAACAGTTCGATATAGTAAAGACGAGGATTGTCAATAACATAAAAAGAAATGCAGCAAGCCCGAGCTACCTGGCTTCAAACACGCTCAACAAGCTGATGTTCGGAGACAATATCCTTGCCATAGATCCTTCAGGTACGGAACAGAGCGTTTCATCAATAACAATGGATGATCTTAAGGAATACTATAATAATTACATCTCTCCTTCAGTATCGAGATTCCTCATTGTTGGCGACATCGATCAGCAGAAAACAGAAGCTTCACTTGCATCCTTAAACGAAAAATGGGCAGCTAAGGAAGTGGCCATTCCTGAGACAAAAACCCCGGGAAATCCTGAAAAATCACAGATATACTTTGTGGATGTGCCGGGAGCAAAACAGTCAGTAATTTCAATCGGCTGCTTCACAGTTCCGAGAAATAATCCTGACTTTAACCCTGTAGCCGTTGCCAATTACAAGCTTGGAGGCGCTTCAATATCAGGAATATTCAATACCATCCTCAGGGAGGAAAAGGGATTCACATACGGGGCAAGCTCATCGGTTTCCGGAACGAAAGATTACGGGATATTCAGGGCTTTTTCAATGGTGAGGACCAATTCAACGCTGGAATCCGTCACTATTTTCAAGACGGAAATGGAGAAATATGGCCAGTCAGAACCGCAGGAGTATATAGATTTCACGAAAAGCGGCCTGATCAAAAGCAATACAAGGAGATTCGAAACGATCGGAAATCTCCTGGGGATGCTTAACACAATGACCGCAAACGGGCTTCCTGATGATTATATCAAACAGGAGGAAGCGTACGTGAGGGAGCTCACACTCGATAAACAGCTTGGTTGTGTAAAGAAATACATCGATCCTTCAAAAATGTATTTCGTTGTTGTGGGTGATGCGAAAACCCAGCTGAAAGATCTTGAGAAAGTCGGACTGGGCAAACCGGTGCTGATGATCAATTAGAATCCAATAGTTACACAGAGAACCACAGAGAAACACAGAGGGCCACAGAGATAAACATTAAGCTCTGTGTAACTCTGTGCTGCTCTGTGAAACTCCGTGTTTTACATTTTTAATGCAAATGCTCTGTAGCTACTGCATGGTGAGCTTCTGCCTCCTCTCCTTCCGCAAACTTGAAAAACTGTACATAAGCTTCAATGTATTCCCTTCCTGCCGGCACATTGTTCACATCAAAATCTTTTAACGACATTGCCTTCTGAAATCTCTCTTTAAGTTCCGGCATGTCTTTCTCCGGAATACTGCCTTTCAGAGGTGAAAGATTCCCAATCTCAAGGGACTTGTCAGCGGCCAGGATCTTTTCATCAACCGGAGTACCTGAAGGCTTCACCCCGGTAAAAGGAATACCCTCGGCTGCCCTGTGAATTCTTACAAGGGTATCGAAGAAATAATTTTCTGCAAGTTCCTTCGCATCTGCATTCAAACCTTTCACCCTCATCGCAAGGTTAAAAGCATCCTTTACTTCCTTCTCATTTGCTGCAGGGATCCATTTCAATGCATAATTGATATTATTCTGAGCCATGGCTTTCCTTGCATCTGCCACAAGCGGACCATCCATCGTGTCGCAATGAGCCAGTGTAATATTGGCTGTAGCCATTGTCAATGCAAGAATGATGAAGGATATCCGGGCAAACACCCTGATTTTTTTTGACATTAGTTTTTTCATGACATTAATTTTAATTCGACCTTTTTCAGCAAAATTAACCTTCTGTAAAGGCGAAATCGCTCCATTTTATAAGTTGGGACCTGAAAATTCACATCAAACAGGTATTTTTATAATGTAAGATCTTTTCTAACCACGGGGGACACGGAGAACACGAGTAATTCCACGGATCAATCCAGTGTCTTTTCCGTGAAAAACCGTGAAATACGTGGTTAAGAAACTAATTAAAGAGATGTCTTCCTGTATTGTGAAGGGGTTAGCCCTGTAGCCTGCTTAAAGATCCTGTTAAATGCAGTTTTTGAATTAAAGCCGCATTCAAATGCGATGCCCAAAAGTGAATAGTTGCTGAATTCAGGTTTCCTGACGTTCTGCTTGAATTCTTCCACCCGGTACCCGTTCACAAAGTCGAAGAAATTGAGGTTGAACTGTTCATTTATTACCTGTGAAAGGTAATGGCTTGAAACATTCAGCTCGGCCGACAGCTGGGGAAGTGAGAGATCGGGGTTTAAAAAAGGCTTTTCAGCTTTCATGTACTCTGTCAGCTTTGCAGAATATTGTTTTGCTTCTTCCTCTGTAAGCCTGGATCCGGAATAGCGTACTTTTGATGTTTTAGGCTCTTCATCTGCGATCACATTCTCCGATGTGAATATCGTTCTCTGTTTAAGTCCGAAGTAACCAATGAGGATGACAAAAACAGACAGGGAGAGGAACAATCCGTCGGTGCAGAAAGCCATGGAAAAAAGCCTGAAAATATGATGGATCACCGTAATTATTATCAGCGCCGTCCAAACTACGCCAAAAACAAGGACCAGGTTCCTGATCCAGTAAAGGTCAAGACTGGCGGAACTTGAGTAATTATTGAAAATATTTATGTCAAGTTTCCTGAAAAACCTGAAAGCAAGGATCATGTAAAGTGTTCCTGAAAAAGCGGTAATGACCAGGAAGAATGCGAACAGCACGGGAGGTTTATCGCCCGGAGATATGTTTTCAATATTCAGCCTTCCTGACAGATCCGGGTTTGCCGACGAGATGATCAGGTAAAGGTTGAAAAGCGCGAATGGCAGAAGGTGCAGAAGGTCTTTTGGTGAAAAATTTGTTTTATGCGAAAAAAGAGCCTGAATATAGTAGTACAAAAAAGGCCCGTGCAGCAGGAAAAGAGAAAGCAGGCTGATTGACAGTAATTTAAAATGAGTAAACAGCTCATGCGAGTAGAACGCATACACCCCGATGAAAAAGCCGAGATATATTAACCATACTGTTAATATTTTATCATGAAGCGCTTTCGGTTTTTTCTGTAGCAGGAAAGACGTAAAGAAGAATGCATTGAATGATGCTATCAGGAAGATGAACTTCATAAATACAAATGTACGATTAAAATGAGCTGCCTCAAAAGTCCCTTTGTCGTGACTTTCGGGATGGTCTCCCGGGAAAATATTTGAATTGCCTGCCTTAAAAAGAATATTTCATCAATGCCGGTTTTTTATATCTTTCCATTACTTATCTGAAACAACTCTGACCTATGAAATTCATCTTTAAGCTCATTGTTGCAATTTTCGTTGCATGTGTCTTTTACAGCGGGTATGCAGCCGGTCCCGATCTCGAGATACTGAGAAAAAAAGTAATATCAGAACTGCTGCAGCCCGAGGTTGATAACAGCAAGATAAAAAGCCTGGTTGCCACCATCAGTCCCGACGGAACTTGGCCCGGCATAAACTACATCGATGTTTCGCGCACAGGCTTCCAACATGGTGAGCACCTTGCAAATATTACCAGCCTGAGCAGGGCCTATAAAAAGCCGGGTTCTCCCTTCAAAGGCAACAGGAAAGTGAAGGAAACCATGTACCTGGCCCTGAATTACTGGCTTGCAAATGATTTTATTTGTGATAACTGGTGGTGGAACCAGATCGGTACACCCGATCAGTTTGTAAGGTTCATGCTTGTCATGGACAATGATCTCACGAAAGAGCAGGTATCGCGGTGCATCCCGATAGCCACAAGGGCAAACCTGAATGCGTCAGGAGCGCGACCAAGCGGAGACCGCATCAAAATAGCAGGCATCCTTGCCAAGAATGCACTTTTTCAACGAAACGACTCACTCTTCGACGAAGTCATTAAAGTGATTGAAGGTGAGATAAAGGTTGCAACAGGTCCCGGTCTCCAGGCGGATCTGAGCTTCCAGCACAGGCCCGACAAGGTAATATCAACACTCTCTTACGGAACCGGATTTGCAGATGCTTTCGCTGAATGGGCCGCTTTCGTCGCTGGTACCAAATACAGTTTTTCTGAAAAATCACTTTCACTGCTGACAGACTATTATCTCGATGGCATTTGCCAGAGCATGGTTTACGGGAAATATCCGGATCCTGGCGCCAAGAACAGAGATATGACAAGACAAGGCTGTTTGCAGGCATACGGCACAGAAACCCCGGAAAGATTGCTGAATGCTTCATCTTACAGGAAACCGGAGCTGGAAAACATTATCAGGACAAGAAAAGGCGAAGGCAGGGACGAACTGTCCAAAGCCCGTTTCTTCTGGGCATCTGAATATTTCAGCATACAGAGGCCGGGGTACTTTACGTCGGTACGGATGTTCTCGTCAAGGAATCATAACATGGAAATGCCTTATAATGGGGAGGGCCTGTTAAATCATCATTATGCAGATGGTTCAAATTTCATTTCAAGAACTGGTGAAGAGTATTATGATATTTCTCCAGTTTTTGACTGGCAAAAGATCCCCGGGACGACGATTGTCCAGAAAACCGGGCTCCCGCCTGAAACTGAAATTCAAAAAGAGGGGCTTACAGAATTTGTGGGGGCTGTGACTGATGGTGTTTGCGGTGCGGCATCATTCGATTTCAGGGGACTTCTTGATCCTGTTGTGGCAAGAAAAGCATGGTTCTTTTTTGATAAGGAATATGTGTGCCTGGGAACAGGAATAAGCTCTTCAGCCGGTCTGCCTGTTGTTACCACCATTAACCAGTGTCTCCTTAAGGGCGATGTCCTTGCAATGAATGGGAACAAAGTGTCATCAGTTTCAAAAGGAGAACATGAGCTTGACAATGTAAAGTGGGTACTTCACGATGGTGTCGGATACCTCTTCCCCGAGCCGGCAAATCTGAATCTTTCAAACCAGGCTCAGGCCGGAAGCTGGTTCAGAATAAACAGGCAATCGGATTCGCCGAAGGAGGATATCAGCCTCGACGTTTTCAAGCTCTGGATTGAACACGGCAATAAACCTGTGAATGCAGGATACCAGTATATTGTTATACCTTCAGCTGATGCTGATGCCATGGAAGCTGCAGCAAACAGAAAAGATATAGAAATCCTTTACAACACTTCCGACATACAGGCAGTAAGGCATGCAGGACTAAAAATGACCCAGGCTGTCTTTCACAGGGCCGGCAAACTGGAATTGTCAAAAAATGTGAAACTCACAATGGATTCACCAGGGCTTGTAATGGTGGTACTGGACGGTTCTGCAATAAAAAGTATTTCAGTTGCGGACCCTTCCAGGAAGCTTGGGAAAATACATTTAT
Organism: Bacteroidales bacterium; assembly: GCA_035299385.1. Lineage (GTDB taxonomy): Bacteria > Bacteroidota > Bacteroidia > Bacteroidales > VadinHA17 > LD21. The sequence continues at coordinate 13,519 of DATGWQ010000343.1, forward strand.
CAGTTTCATCAAGGGTTGAAACAAGTGAAGCTAATTTCCGGTCACTCTGGAATGATAAAGAAAGAATGTCTGAGATCACCATCGATCTTCCGCAGGGAGCATATGCAGGTCAGAGTGTTACTGTAGATTTAAAATAATCATGCTATATAATTATTAATCGTTATTGTGACATTAACCCTGGGTGAAACTGCAAGTTCACTGACACTCGTTATAGCAACTTACCTGGGAATTCCTGTAAGTACGACACATACGGTAACCGGAGCTATTGTCGGCGTGGGTGCACGAAAGGGCATTGAGGAGGAATTCTTGTAAAAGAAAATCATCAATCTGTAATATTCCCCGGAGATCAGGGAGATATCTTTATAGTTTTTAAATCAGAAAACTATGACTAAAAAATATTCAGATAAAGCGCAGCAGAAAGTAGAAAAGACAATGAAGGAATACAAGGAAGGAAAACTGAAATCGGGCAGCGGCAAAAAAGTCAAAAGCAGGAAACAGGCAATAGCGATCGGCCTGAGTGAAGCCCGCAAATCAGGAGCAAAAGTTCCTGAAAAAAAATAATAATAATGTCCGGGGATAATCAGGATTATCCCCGGGCATTGAATGGATGATAAGATTCAGTGCCTCAAAGAGGCAGGTCAGATCATAACGAATTTTTCCTTACCTGTCTGGCAGAAAGAGCATTTTGCATCGACATTTCCTGCAGCATAAGTATTTCCGCAAACAGGGCAAACAGCATACTGAGCCGGTAATGATTTATCATCGGAATTCTGCAGAGCCTTTAAGGCTGCGGAGTAGAATTGAGCATGTTTCTTTTCAGTATCGTTTGCCCAGGAGAATGATTTCTGAGCTTTCTGACCCTTTTCCGCCTTTGCATCATTCATGAATGCCGGGTACATTGTTTGTACTTCGTATGTTTCGCCATCAATAGCTGCCTGAAGGTTCTCAACGGTGGATTTCACTTCATACTCAGGTTTGAAATCCTCAATGGTTCCTTTGATACCATCCAGTACCTTCCTGTGATTTGCCGCATGAATGGACTCGGATTTTGAGGCAGCCTCAAATAGCTTTGCAATATTCATATTGCCTTCCTCCCGGGCTTTCTGGGCAAATGCAGCATATTTAGCACTTGCCGTGGTTTCTCCCTTAATACCTGCCTTCAGGTTCTCTGAAGTTTTGACCTGTTTCGTCTGCTGGCATGCAGAAACTGCAATCATGAGTGCAACAGCACAAAAGAAAATTTTCTTCATAATCCTTTGTTTAGTTTATTAAAGAGGCATCATATAATTATAGACCAGTGTTCCCCCGTAAAAGCCCGTGAAGCCCACCGCCAATGCTCCCAATCCATAAAGGCATAATGAAATAAACCTGAGGTTTTTCGAATCGGTTTTCCTCATATTCATTAAAACCTGAAAAACAGAGGCGATAACCAGGAGTATAACGGTTATCCAGGCGAGGAGCTCATGAGTTTCCCTTACCTCTCCTGCTTCACCCGACATTTCTGAAGTGAACAGTGCGCCACTCAGCAAAGTGAATAGTGCAGCGATCGTTCCTGTAATAAGCAGGTAAAATCCTGCTTTGGACAGCCAAAGCTCCTTTTTATAGATTATCACTGCTATGTCAGCAAGAAAACCAAAAATGACCAGTGAGATCGGGAAATGGACAAGCATCGGGTGAAGATGATCTAAACTCATGGCATGTTATTTTCATTAAAATTACTAATAATCAGCCATAAAAGCAAGAGAAATCGTAATCTGAACTTGCCGGCGCGAGTCGCGGCAATGTCTTTATAATTAGTTGTAAAATAATTTATCTAATATTGAAAAATCAAACTCAACACAACATGACAGAGCAGATAAAGCAGATTGCTGAAAGAATCAAAGGGATCCGTGAGATTTCAGGCATCCCGGCCGAGTCCCTGGCAAAGAGCCTGGGAATCAGCAAAGAACTCTATAGCAAGTATGAAAGCGGCGACAACGATATACCGGTGGGAATTATTTTCAGGATATCCGAGCTTTTCAATGTTGAACTGTCTGTAATGCTGGGAGGCAATAATCCAAAACTGCATATTTACGGTGTTGTCAGGAACGGCAAGGGATTAAAGCTTGAGCGCAGGAAACAATATAAATATGAAAGCCTGGCTTATAATTTTATTCATAAAAAAGCTGAACCGTTCATGGTGACAGTCGACCCTGCTCCTGATGATGCGATAACAGATTTTAATTCTCATGCAGGCCAGGAATTCAATTATGTAATAAAAGGCACCATGATGACGATAATTGACGGACATGAAATAATCCTGAATGAAGGCGATTCAATCTATTTTGATTCAGGATACAAGCATGCGATGAAGGCTTTGAATGGTGAACAGGTGAAATTCCTGGCAATAGTATTATAATTCAATAAAAAGAAAAAATAATGATTCTTGATAAATACCTGAAACAGACTGAATTTGATTCATACCCCGACTTTAAGAACAAATTTGAAATATTAACCCCTGAGAATTTCAACTTCGCTTATGATGTTGTCGACCAGATAGCTTCCGAAACACCCGGCAGGACAGCCATGGTATGGTGCGATGACAAAGGCAATGAAGCCACATTCACGTTCGGCCAGATGAAGCACTACAGTGACAAGGCTGCCAACCTGTTCAGGTCGACAGGCATAAGGAAAGGCGATCCTGTGATGCTGATCCTGAAAAGGCATTACACATACTGGTTCTGCATACTGGCATTAAATAAGATAGGGGCAATCACAATTCCTGCAACACACCTGCTTTCAACGAAAGACATAATATACAGGAACAATGCTGCCGATATCAAAATGATAGTATCTGTGCCCGATCCTCTTGTGATTCAGCATATAGAAGAAGCTGAAAGCAAATCTCCAACCCTGAAGTATAAGATGCTTATCGGCCAGGATGCCGCCGGATGGATCAACTTTTCAACAGGAGTGGAAATGAGTTCGGAGAAATGGTCAAGGCCGGCCTCGGATGAGATGACCCGGAACGATGACATCATGCTCCTGTATTTTACATCAGGAACCACAGGAATGCCCAAGATGGTGAGCCATAATTTTTCTTATCCGCTCGGGCATATTCTAACTGCCAGATACTGGCAGAATGTGAAGGACGGAGGGCTTCATTTTACGGTTGCGGACACCGGCTGGGCAAAATCAGCCTGGGGTAAAATATATGGCCAATGGCTGTCGGGCAGTGCAGTCATGACTTATGATTACGACAAGTTCGTTCCGAAAAACCTGATGGAGATAATTGAAAAGTACAAGGTTACGACATTCTGCGCCCCTCCTACCATTTACAGGTTCCTGATAAAAGAAGACCTGAAAAAATTTGATTTGAAAAATCTGAAATACTGCGTTGTTGCGGGCGAGCCATTGAATCCAGAGGTTTATAAGCAATTCCTCGATATGACCGGGATCAAACTGATGGAAGGGTACGGTCAGACAGAATGCACCGTGGCGATCGCAACTTATCCCTGGATGGAACCGAAGCCGGGATCTATGGGTAAGCCTTCACCCGGTTATGATATAGCGATTGTCGATGATGCAGGTGATTTTTGTGAAGCAGGCATCGAAGGAGAAATTGTGATCCGCACTTCAGCATACACTCCCGCAGGAATGTTCAATGGTTATTACCGTGATGGTGAATTGACAAAAAAGGTCTGGGATGGCGGTATCTACAGGACAGGCGATATGGCCTGGTGCGATGAAGACGGCTATTTCTGGTTCGTGGGCAGGGCGGATGACGTGATAAAAAGCTCCGGGTACCGTATTGGCCCCTTTGAAATAGAAAGTGCCCTGATGGAGCACCCTGCCGTACTGGAATGTGCTATAACTGCAGTTCCTGATCCGGACAGGGGACAGATTGTGAAAGCCACCATTGTGACATCGAAGAATTATGATCCGGGTGAAGCCCTGGCGAAAGAACTGCAGGAGCATGTAAAAAAAGTTACTGCGCCCTATAAATACCCGCGGATAATCGAATTTGTTACTGAATTACCCAAAACCATCAGCGGGAAGATCCGAAGGGTCCAGATCAGGGAAGAGGATAAAGAGGAATAGAACTTAAAAATCAGTCCATCACTCTGGCATCCCGGAAGGCTTTAAGCAGCTCTTCCCTGGATAATTTACCCGTTTTAAGATATATTTTACCGCCCAGCGGCAATATGGCACCATTTTCGTCAGTCTCGAATTTAATGTCCTGGCCGAGTGGCTCCTGCAGCACAATTGTTCCAGGATTTACGGGCAGATATAATCTTTTTTCAGCTGAAATATGCCAGTAAGCAACATAGAATTCATTATTCCTCCTGAATATGAATGCCCTGATTTCCCTGCTTCCTCCGGCTGCATCACTGATCTGGTCATAAGGCACAAGCTCATATTCATCCTTCTCATTCAGCAAAAGGGTATGCTCCTGGCCAAGGTCCCGGAGCATCTGTTTATGTTCTTCGCTGAGCCAGTGCCTTGCCCTGACATCCTCCCATCGCCTTAAAACCTCAAGGTTATCAGCGGTCCTGGGATGCCTGTCAAACCTGTCAGCATACGCTTTGATCGAAACAGGGCAGTCCCATCCGGCAGCGCGGCTTGTGACATATTCCAGCATATCGGGCTGTGTTCCCACAGTCTTTTCCTCAGGCAACACGTAATCAAGCCATCCGAAATTAAGGCTTGAAAAATTATTCTTCATTCGGGGAGCTTCTGCTGCTGCATTGATCCTCGTTTCGTCTTTCTGCTTCTCGGGAGGATAGGTATCAAACGCATTTGCGCGGCTGAGGATATGCCAGCTGAAATGTGTCTTTGCCGAACCTTCGGCGAATATTGGCTCCGGCTGCAGTCTTTTGTGAACTATGTACTGGGCATTTGCAATATTGAACCAGAATGGAGGATTCAGGCCCTCTGAACCATCATAGTACACAAATTTAAAACCGGTGCTGTAGAACTCTGACAGCTTGTGGGCTATCTCATCCTGGATACTGCTGTTTTCGTTGATATAAATGCTTGTTGACCCGAATTCACTCACATCAAGCAGTCCGAAAATATAGCCTGCAGGCTGCTCGTTGACAGTGGTATTATTGAATCCCCGTTCACAGCCTGTGAACATATATGGTGGTGTGTTTGTGTAGTTTTTATAGGAAATTAATTCTGTACCGAGCTTCAGGATACGGCGGTTATCAGCCATCATCGCGTCCTGTGGATTCTGTTCGACATAAATTACAGTATCCGTTCTCCCCAGCTGTGAGGCAAGGGTGAAGATTCGCCGGATATTAAGCCGGGGATCCGGTTTGGGAGTAACATATTTGCTGCTTATCCCTATATGCGTATGCAGGAAATGGAAACCAGGCACCATTCCTGCCGCAGTAATCTTATCCACCATTGCCTTCAGGTCAGCCATGCCGTTCGGGTATTCCTTGCGGAAATCATAGTTCCCGAGAAACTCGTATCCCCTTCCCTCCTCAATGAAAGATGGATAATAAATCATGAAAGTACGGAAACCACCCTGTTTTGCATATTTAATGTGCCTGTCAATATTCATAGGAGTGACATTCGGCGACCAGTAATAAGAGGCATTGTAAAAATCGTTACGGCGGGCATTCACGCCATGGGGCAAATTGTATTCTTCTTCGATTGTCGCGATGTTATCAAGCAGCTTATCAGTGCTGCAGGTGATCAGGGCAGCTCCGGGTCCCTTCAGTCTTACGACTGTTTCAATTCCGGCTTTAAGGATGTGATAGCCCTGCTCCTTTTCAGAATCGATGCGGGCATAGGGATCTGTCCCGAGAAGGTTTACTGCGATGTTGTCATCCCATATCACATTCAACCATTCCCCGAAGTGTTTGCGGTCCTTCACAGGCAATTGCAAAAACCACATCTCATCAATCAATGGTTCTGTTATGTCTTTTCCTGTTTTAAGGTCCTTAAGAGACTCAAGGCTGAAGCGGATAAAATCAGGCTTTATATCAAGGTCAACTACTGCTTCCCATGTTATCAGGTCGTAATGTATTATCAGCTTATCCCCTTCCCTCCTGATTGAATTTGCATTAAAAGTCGTTTTCTGTGTAGAATAGGTAAGCAACAGGTTATGCTGATACGGCCTGTTCCCGGTTATGGTGCTTAGAGGGATGCTGCTCCCTTTTACCAGGCATTCTTCATTTCTTCCCTTCATTATCAGGCTTTTGACTGTGGCATCACCCGATATTACCAGCTTCATCCGGCTGTTCTCGATTATGACATCATCTATGCTTGCTTTTCCCCCGACATTGCAGGAGAGCATTACGGCACAACCCAGTACCAGGAAAGCAGGGAAAATAAATCTCATATTTCGCATTATTTTGATAAGCTGGTCTTTAATATCACAACCTGGTGAAAGAATCACTGAAGCCGTCGAGGAACATGTTGAAATGGTAAATATCAGATCCAGAGCCCCGGATCTCGACTGTTACAGTGCCGCTATTTTGCAGGAGAAAGATCCTTAGCTGACTGTAATCATTATTATTGCCTTCAATCAGTATACCTCCTGACTTATTCCATCTTCTCCTGGAAGTCATCTGGAGCTCCTGGCCTGAGGAACTCGTCATCTGAATCCGGACAGGATCGCTGAATTGCTCGACCGGACCTGATTTTTTCAGCTTATGAAGGAATATTCCGGCATTTTTTTTGTCCATTAAAACCTCGGCATAAAGGTATTTACTGGTTTGTGTCGAATCAGAAAAACTACCTTCGTTAACAAACCTGACAAACTTTCTTCCTTCTGTATCCCCTTCCTTTGCTGCAAACGAGCTGATTATCCAGTAATCAGCCACTGCCTTAACTGTCGGCTTATTTCGCGTTGCGTGAGAATCAGTCCTGACAGTTTCCTTTGGTGCAGGAGGATTGCTGCAACCGGTAAGAATAACAAGAGATAGTATTATAAATCTTTTGGTTATCATATAAGCTCAAAATAAGAAATTGTATTTCGTGAATTCAAATGAATGGTTCATTCAGCCTGCTGCTTTTGCCGGAGTTCTGCAAGCTTCTTCTTTCCGTATGTAAGGCGAATGATCAGAATAAATAAAACGGGTATCACAAAAATACCCATCGATGTGGCCGCAAGCATCCCTCCCATTACCGACCAGCCTATTGTTTGCCTTGCAACAGCACCTGCACCGCTTGCCAGCGCGAGTGGCGTTACTCCAAGAATAAAAGCGAAAGAGGTCATGAGTATAGGACGGAGCCTCAGGCGAACTGCCTCTATGGTCGCCTCTGTCAGGTCCAAACCCCTGTCGACGCGCTCCTTGGCGAATTCAACAATAAGTATGGAGTTGCTTGCCGCAAGACCGATAAGGGTAATAAGGCCTATCTGGGCATAAACATTGTTCGTAAGCGATTTATTGATTGTCAGTGAGAGCATGGCTCCGAAAGCTGCAAGCGGAACACCGAGCAGGATGGTGAAAGGAACTGTCCAGCTCTCGTAAAGCGCAGAGAGGAAAAGAAAGACGAACAATATTGATAGGATATAAACGAACGTTGAAGTGTTTCCTGCTTTTAGCTCCTCCCTGCTAAGCCCGGAGAATTCATAACCGTAACCTTTGGGAAGCACCTGCTGTGCTGTCTGCTGCAGAGCCTCAATAGCCTGTCCGGTGCTGTATCCCTGCCTTGCATCGCCGGTAAACTCTGCGGTGAGGTAAAGGTTGTAATGCGGAATGGCTGCTGCGCTCTCGCTTACTTTATAAGTCATCAGCGAGCTTAATGGCAGCATTGCCCCTCTCTGATTGCGAACATAATACCTTTCAAGATCGACGATGTCGTTCCTGAAAAGCGTGTCAGCCTGGGCGATAACCCTGAAATTCCTGTTGTAGATAGTGAAATCATTGACATAGGTGCTGCCCAGAAATGTCTGTATCGTTTTGAAAACATCCGTGAGGCTAACCCCCATTCTTTTGCATTTCTCACGGTCCACCGTCAGCTGGAAGTTTGGCGTGCGTGCATTGAAGAAAGTAACAGCACGTGCAATCTCCGGCCGTTTGTTTACAGCACTGCTGAATGCCTTCACATTCGCTTCAAAAGTTTTAATGTCATCGTTGCTTTCCCTCTGCTGAAGCTCGAAACTGAAACCGCCTGTAGCACCCAGACCGGGAATGGCTGCCGGGGGTATTACAAGTATGTTTGCCTCCCTGATTACAGCAAATTTAGACTGCATCTCCCTGATCAGTGCCTGCAGCTGCAATGACTTGCTTTTTCTTTCATTCCAGGGCTTAAGCATGCAGAATATCGTACCTCCATTTGTCTTTGAAGCACCGCTGACAATGTTGAGGCCGGCAATTGCTGAAAAATGGTTAACCCCACTGATCTCAGACAGTATATCCTGAATCTTCTTCATTACTTCCACTGTGCGCGATGTGGAGGAAGCCTCGGGAAGCTCAAAAGTTATGTACAGACGTCCTTCATCCTCGACAGGTATGAATCCCGATGGCTTTTTCTCTATCATTACATATGCACTGAATATTATTAAAACAAGTGCGATAACAACGTAACGGGAATACCTGACGGCTCTTCGAACATTAACGGTATACCCTTCAGTCCTCTTTGCGAACCATGTATTGAACCTGTAGAAAAGGTAATTTATACCTCTTGAAGACTCACTTACATGATGCGGCTTCAGAAAAAGTGAGCATAGAGCCGGCGTAAGCGACAGTGCTACAAAAGCTGAAATGAGAACTGAGATTGCAATGGTTACAGCAAACTGCTGATAGAGCTTGCCTGTGATGCCGGGCATGAAACCTGCAGGCACAAATACTGCAGCAAGCACAAGCGCTATTGCAACAACAGGCCCGGAGATGTCAGCCATTGCCTTTTGAGCAGCTTCTTTTGCAGTCAGATGCTGCTCCTCCATATATCGCCGGACTGCCTCAACTACGATTATGGCATCATCGACAACTATCCCGATGGCAAGAACGAAACCGAAGAGGGTAAGCTTGTTGATCGTAAATCCCAGCGGCAGGAAGAATATGAATGCCCCTATTATGGATACAGGAATGGCAAGAACCGGGATGATCGTGGAGCGCCAGTCCTGGAGGAAGATGAAAACCACAAGCACCACGAGCGCAAGCGCCTCAAGCAGTGTTTTGATGACCTCACTTACAGATTCCTTTACAACAGTCACTGATTCAAAAGGGATGATATAGGCGACATCTGCCGGAAAAGATTTGCTTAACTGTTCCATTGCCTTATATATCCCGTTTGCAACATCAAGTGCATTGCTTCCCGGCGTTTGATAAACGATCATGTAGGAAGAGGGCCTCTTGTCGACAAACGATACACCTGAATAATTGAATTTACCGAGCTCTACCCTTGCGACATCCTTTAAATATACTGTTGAGCCATCGGCAGGATTTGTCCTGATGACAATTTTCCGGAATTCTTCCGGCTTGCTGAGCCTGCCATTTACCATCGCCTTATATTCAAAAGGCTGTCCATATGGCTGGGGAGGGGTGCCTACTGACCCTGCGGCTACCTGTATATTCTGCTCCTGGATCGCAGATGTTACATCCAGAGCTGTAAGTCCCAGGCTCGCCATCTTATCCGGTTGCAGCCATATGCGCATGCTGAAATCGTCGGACCTCAGGTTTATGTCACCCACTCCGTTAACCCTTAAAAGTGCATCCCTGACAAATATGTTTGTATAGTTATCGAGGAACTGGATGTTATGAGTGCCTTTCGGTGAATAGATAGCCACATTCATGAGGCTGCTCGGATTCCTTCTCCTCACTGTGATGCCCAACCTTTTCACTTCCTCGGGCAAGATGGGAGTTGCTATGTTGACCCTGTTCTGGACTTCATTGGTGGCTATATCGATGTTTATGCCGACGTTGAAATATACATTCATCGAAAAACGGCCGTCATTTGTGCTGTTGCTCTGGATATAATTCATCCCCGGCACACCATTGACCTGGAGCTCGATAGGTGTGGTTACAGTCTGCTCGACCGTTGTTGCATCTGCTCCGGTGTACACTCCGGATATCTGTACAACAGGTGGCGTGATGTCAGGATATTGGCTTACGGGAAGGCTCAGGATTGACAGGATTCCTGTTATCACCAGCACAATTGAGATCACTATTGCAGTAATCGGGCGTTTTATGAAGGTATCAGCTATCATGAATTAAGGTCGGACTTTACATATTATCCCAGTGAAGGTCATTGTGCAGGTCGTGCAAATGCAACAACAGAGCCGTCGGTAAGCTTCTGGATGCCCTCAACTGCAATGGTGTCTCCGTCATTCAGCCCTTCGGCAACGACAACATCCAAATTTATCCTCGGCCCCAGGACAACCTTGACCTGGGTTGCTTTTTTGCCATTCACCCTGAAAACGAAGAATTCACCGAGCTGCTCCTGGACTGCCTTATACGGTATCCTGAGGCTCATCCCGGCTTCCGGATCGAGCACCCGTACACGGCAGCTCATCCCCGGACGCAGGACTCCTGAAGTATTGGGTACGGTAAGTCTTACCTTTATTGTAGCAGTCATCGGATCAACAGCCCTGTCAATCACGCTTATCGTTCCGGTGAAAGGATATGGTGTATTGTCAGGAAGGATAATCCTGAATGTCGTATCACTTCTTGTGTTACCCTGTTTCATTATATCCGAGAAACGTTTCAGCTCCGATTCGTTTATCGTAAAATCGATTCCCATAGGATCATCTGAAGAAATCGTATTCAGCAGAGTCTGTCCCTGTGAAATAAGAGCTCCGGGCTTCACCCCTGATAACCCGATTGTCCCGCCGAAAGGAGCTGAAATAAGAGAATACTCATAATCGGTCTTTGCTTTGATCATCTCTGACTTTGCAGCATCGACACGATGCCTTGCGTTATTCAGGTCCGTCAGGGCATTGTCGAGGAGCTGCTTTGCCACTGCATCCTGTTTTGACAGCTCTGTATAACGGTCCGCATCACGCTGGACCCTTTCAAGGTTTTCTTCTGCGATCTTTACATTCGATACACTTTCCTCAAATGCAGCCTGGTACTTCCTCCTGTCGATCTCGTACAGCTTTTCCCCTGCAGCCACTTTCTCTCCTTCAGTAAAAAACATGCCTGTGAGGTAACCCGTAACCTGGCCTCGCAGCTCAACCGATTTCAATGCAACTGTGTTTGCAGGATAAGAGTTATAGAATACAGAGTTCGTCAGGGTGGCGCAGGATACGGTGACAGAAACCGGAGGAGACGCTGTACTAATGGTGGCTGAGCCTTTTCTGCATGAGACCAGGCCTGCGGCAAATGCAAACCAGAGTATTATATCGATTATTTTAAGCATGACATATTGCTTTTATTTTAATTCACTTTTATGTCACCGGCAGCTTTTTCGAGATCTACTTTGCTCGAAAGCACCCGGAATAATGAATTCAGATAATTAAGTTCAGCTGTACGAAGATCTGTCTCTGAAACAATTACTTCCAGGTACGCCTTAATCCCTTTTTCATACTGAAGCCTTACAGTATTGAAGATATCCCTGGCGAGGGCAATATTCATCTTTGCCGTTTTGAGCTCATTCAGATCTCCGGAATACTGTGAGAGAGCAGATATATATTCTGTACTCATTTCATTTTTAAGCCCTTCCATTCCAATCTGCAACCGCTTGTATTGAAGCTTTGCCTTTCCAAGATTCTGTACCCTGTTCATGCCTTCAAACAATGGAAGTGAAAAGTTGAGCCCGGCAGCTGAAGAAGGGTATGAACTGGTGTACAGGTCAGGGAAACGGTCATTGTAAAACTGGGAATTATAATTATAAAATGCAGAGACAGACGGCAGGAAAGACCATCTGTAATACCCTATGTTATAGCTTTGCAGCTTCAAGGCTGATTCGACCTGCCGGTATTCCACCCTGCGGGTATAATCGATGATTTTTGTTGTATCTGTCAGGATTTCCTTTTCATAGGCTGAGGTATCATAAGAAACAGTAAAATTATTTTCAGCCGACATCCCCATTACCTGTTTGAGAATGGAATATCCCGACGTCAGTGATTCCCCGGCAGACTTTTTCTGTGCCCTCGCATTGCCCCGAGCTATTTCCGTACGCTGGTAGTCGATCCTGTCAGCCATGCCGTTCCGATACAGGTTATATGCATCATCATAATTCCGCTGAAGCCTGCTGATTGCTTCATCGAGTACCCTTATCCTCTCCCGGGTGAGCAAAACATTGTAGAAAGCCTTTGTGACATTGACATAGGTATCGATCATGGCGCTTTCAGTGCTCTCTGCTGCCTGGTTACGGAGCTCACCGGATGACCTGGTATCAAGAAGAAGCTTATTGCTGTAAATAGCCTGGGTTACCGAGAAATTCGCTGCCGACGTGTTGGCTGAAGTTGTCTTAGCGCCTGATGAATTTTCGGGAATGACCAGGTAATGCTGTACACCGGCGTTTAAACTCGCCTGGGGATACCAGTCCGAAAGAGCGATGCCAATGTTCTTACCGGTTATTTTTTCATCAATGACAGACTGCCGTATGACAGGCTGGTTTTCCAGTGCGAAGCTTATGCAGTCGGAAAGTGTGAATTCAGCGGGAATTTCCTGGTTAGGTGCCTGTCCATTCAGAAATACGGATGTAAACAGAAAAACAATGATCACCTTATACTTTCTGCAACGAATGATGTTTTCAATTTTTCCAGGCATTTATACAAAGCGGTTTTGATATCCGGGGAGTAAAGATATTATTTTTGTATCGATCAGGAAGATTTCATTGAAGCAGGTAATGTTAAACAGCACTTTTTTTACTTGCGAAGCTTATTCCAATTTCATTAATTTAGGGAGATCAAACTACATAAACCCATCCATGAAAAAGATAATTATAGCTGTTTTTGTCTTTACTATTTTGAACAATAAAATCAGCACAGGACAGTCCCCTTCGATCGTGTTGCCGATCGGCCATTTCGAAAATGTCACAGACGCTAATTACAGCCAGGATGGAAAGAAAATCTCAACTACATCACAGGACAGGACAGTCAAAATCTGGAATCCGCAAAACGGCAGACTCCTGTTAACACTGTCCGATTTTGGTGTGATGGATATCGTTAGCCGTGTATTATTCAGCCCTGATGGCAGGACCCTGATGACAATCAACGAGCTTGGCCAGGTAAAA
>DATGWQ010000344.1:0-10593 GCA_035299385.1 Bacteroidales bacterium
GGATTCTTTCATCACTGCACTTTCCATTGTTGCTACATGGATGCTTGCACGAAAGATCTATGAACACTGGTATCTGTGGGTTGTTGTAAACAGTACATCGGCGGTGATCTTTTTCATCAAACATCTGTACCCGACTGTTATCCTTTATATAATATACGGTGTGATGTCGTTTGTGGGAATGATCGAGTGGAAGAAAAGCATAGAGCATAGAGCAGGGAGCAAGGGGCAAAGGGCAGGGAGCAAGGAGCAAGGAGCAAAGAGCTGAAGAAAAAGAGCCGGACTGGCATGTATGCAAGGATTCCCCTCCCGGGAGGGGGCAGGAGTGGGTTTCTAAAAAAGCATATAAAACTATAAATAAAGATATAAATATAAATATGAATAATCCTGTCAACCGCACTGTTATAATATCCGACGGCAGCTTCCCGGTCCATGCAATTCCACTCGCATATTTAAAAAATGCTGAAAGGATAATCTGCTGTGACGGTAGCACCAAATCTTCAGTGGATGCAGGTTTCGAGCCTTTTGCGATCGTCGGCGACATGGACTCGATTTCAGAAGAGCTTGCATTCAGGTTCGCCGACCGGATCCATACCGTTGAGGAGCAGGAAACGAACGATCTGACAAAGGCAGTGACATGGTGCACTGAACAGGGGTTCAATGATCTGGTGATCACCGGCGCAACAGGTAAAAGAGAGGACCATACGATCGGTAATGTCTCATTGCTTTCAGATTATGCCCGTTCAGCCAGGGTGCTGATGGTTACAGATACAGGTTTCTTTATGCCTCTTGCACAAACGACTCAGCTGCCGTCATTCCCCGGTCAGCAGATATCTGTATTTTCTATTGATTGCGAAAACGGAATAACGTCTCACGGGCTTAAGTATCAGCTCAGAAATTCAATATTAACGAATTGGTGGCAGGCTACGCTTAACGAATCAGTGGGCGATAACTTCACCCTTGAATTTTCAAAAGGGAGGTTACTTGTATATCTGAAATTCAGGGATTAACCCTGCCTCACGCCTCACGCTTCACTCCTCCCATAACCAGATTGATGAGTTGCACACGGCTCCGGACATTCGTTTTGATATAAATGCGGTGAGTGTGATCCTTCACTGTCTGCAGGCTTATGAACAGCTTATCGGATATTTCCTTGTTGCTCAAGCCATTGCATATCTCCTGGATGATCTCGGATTCACGGGGGGAAATATCATACTTCGTGCAGAATTCTTCAATGCTGAGGATATTCTTATCATGAATTATTTTATCGATTCTGGTTGTGCCATAGGTAAGATACAAAGGCACAGCAGCATTCCCGGCAAAAAAGGCGATTATGAAAATAATGCCGATAAAAAGATAATTCTCGTATAAAAACAGGGTGACACTCTGAATCAACAGGACAGAGAGGAGGATGACTGCAAGGATGCGCCCCTCCCGCCGGCTGATGACTGCTCCGGTTTTTCTTTTGAATAAAATTACCATGCAGGCGACTATGTATGCGAAATTAAAACCGGCATAATACAATTCAGGCAGCAAAGTCCTATCTGAATCCTCTCCTGAAATAAAGTAGCCGAGAACGATTATTGCACCGAGGTTCAGTGCAAGGAACACCAGGACAAACCATCTCCTGCATTCCTTTCCGGCAAGTCCGCAGCACATCCTTATCAGCATCAGCCAGGCAAAAACCAGGAAAGGCAGCCCGATGAGCTTTGAAATTTCAGTGAATCTCATTATCAGCTCGCTTTTAATATAAGCTGACAGGTAAGAGCTTATGACAACCTGCCCCCATATCCCATAAAATCCGAATGCAAAGATGAAGACCTGGAAATAAAGCAGGAATGAGAATGCTTCTTCATGATACCTGTTCCTGAGCCTCGATGACAGAATGATGCCACCTGCAGCCATGGCCACGGAAACAAGGAATATCATATAGATGATGTATCGTAACATTCAGATAAAGGTAAAAAATAGTTCAGAATGAAATGGCACTACTAAAGTATTGAAAGGAAAACTTAAGTATTGAAATTTGAAAATCAATACTATAGTATGCATTCCGTAATAAAATGCGGTTGTAAATTCGTTTCATAATTATTCTCAAAAATCATGGAAACAAACAGCAATTACAAACTTGTACCCGGTTTCGGAAACAGTTTCGGTACCGGATGGAAGGTAATGATGGATAATTTTCTCAGGTTATTCCTGGTAATCATTATCCTTGCGATCCTTACAGCACCGTTCAAAATGTTCGACTTTAAATTCAATGCAGGCGATCTCCATCATCTGAGGAATCTCCCGTATGAGCTCGGATATAACACCGGTGAAGGGATCAGGCATCTGTTTACCCTGGGCACCCTGGGGATTTTTGCCGCATTCTTCGGATTGCTGGCGATGCTTTATGCCTTGCTTGTGGCCCCCGTGTTCAATTACGGCGGCGACATCATATTTGTCCAGGCAGTAAGAAGGATACGACCCGATTTTGAATACCTTATCAAAGGTTTCATGCAGAACTATTTTCATATAGTGCTTGCCAACCTGCTTGTCACTGCCCTGATAATACTGGGGTTCTTCGCCCTCATAATTCCCGGGATAATACTCGCATGCAGGCTTGTCTTTGTGTCATATATAGTTATGGATAAGAAGCTGGATCCCATCGAAGCCGTGGAGCTTAGCTGGAAGCTCACGAGAGGCCATGGATGGCAGATATTTTTCATGGGGATTGTTTCATTCTTCATAATTATTTTCGGTCTGTGCCTAATGATCGTCGGTATTTTCCCTGCAATCATGTGGGTTGCAAGTTCGTTCGCTTCATTGTACGAATCCGTCCTCAGGGAAAAGGAGAAGCCGGTTGAGGTTATTGCAGCATAGAGTTTTATCAAATATTTGTCTGAGACAGAGTGTGCCATGCATGCTCTGTTTTTTTTATTCAATTTCTTTCTTATTTTTATAGATTACTAACCAAATTGACCACGAAAATGAAACCAGCAATCAAATTTTTCTTTTTCGCTGCAATGATCATTCTCCCTCTTACCCTGAACGGACAGGTAAAGATTGATCTGAAGAAGAAAGTGATATCGGTCGATAAAGCAAAAGCTGCTGCTGCCAAAAAGCCCGACCAGGCAAAGCAGGAAAAACCAGCGCCCCAGAAAACTGAGACAAAGACAGCAGAAAAGCCGGCAGAAGAGAGCAAAACTAAACCTGAGGAGACTCCGAAAGCGCCAGATCAGCCTTCACTTCAGGCTTATTCTAAATATGACTTTGTTCCCGGTGATCAGGTACTTTTTTTCGAAGATTTCAGCCAGGATGCAGTTGGAGATTTTCCGGCTCTCTGGACTACCGATGTAGCCGGCGAGGTTAATACCCTGAATATTGCCCCTGGTAACTGGTTTAATCTGAACAGTTCAGAAGGAACCTACTGGTTCATGAAAGAAATAGCATTTCCCAAAAATTTTATACTCGAGATGGACCTTGTTCCTAAAAAAGAAGGCGGAAGAATCGCTGCCGATGTTGTATTATTCGGTGAGACAAAGCATAGTGAAATGGATAAAACCGGTGATCCCGGAATTTGCGGCTTACACATCAATATTGCAAAATCCTTATGGGAAACTTCCGGATATAAACAGGGCACTGCTGAGAAACTTAAGGGAAGCTCAAGCATAAGCCTTGTGGAACCGGAAAAAGTCAATCATGTCATCTTGTGGGTTCAGAACCGGAGGGTAAGAATATATCATAAAGGCGGGAAAGTGGTCGATCTACCTACAAATATTTACGAAGGGAGCAGTTTTAACCGTTTATGCATTAAGCTTTACAGGGGAGCATCCTGCGGAGCTTATGTGTCTAATATCAAAATTACCACGGCTGCTCCCGATATGAGAAGCAAGCTGATTACAGATGGCAAGCTGGTGAGCTATGGTATTTATTTTGACGTAAATAAAGATGTTGTAAAGCCCGAATCTTTTGGAACACTTAAAGGTATTGCAGATGTACTCAAGGAAAACCCTGATGTGAAAATTAAAATACTCGGACATACAGACAGTGACGGCGCCGATGCCGCGAATCTGGATCTTTCAAAGCGTCGCAGCAACTCCGTAAAGGAGGAGCTTATTAAAACTTTCGGAATCGAAGCTTCACGGATAGAATCCGATGGAATGGGAGAAACTCAACCTGTTGCTGCAAACGACACTCCGGTAAATAAGGCCCTCAACAGGCGGGTGGAGTTTATTAAGCTTTGATTCTCAACATTGCAATAAACGGCAGATACAGCTGTGTGCGGTGATTTTCCTTCTTGCTTTTTAGCAGGAAATTTACGTACTTTATGTCTTGATGTAAAACCAATCTTATGAAAACACGTATACTCTTTTTGTTACTTGCAATCTCGATTATTTTGCCAGGATCATCATTTGGTCAGCTGGGTGGAATAGTTAGAAGAGCTGTCAACAGGCAGGTCAATAATGAGGTCGATTCAGCGCTTGACAAGAAAGTGCAGGATGAGCAAAATAAGAACCGTGCAAAGAGAGCAGAGGAAGAGAAAGCCGCACAGGCTCAGCAGCCAGCCCGCGAAAATGCCGCAGCAGAAAGTAATGATGCTTCAGACAATGCCGGCGGGAACGATGCCGCTTCATCAAATGCAGGTGCATCGTCAGGCGCTGCATTCGGAGGTCTTTTCGGGAATAAGGTAACCCTGAAATACCAGGATGAGTACCCTTTTACTTCAAGGATTCACATGGTGACGGAAACTTATGACAATAAGGATGTGATGAAAATGGATTTCTTCATGTTCTACAGTGCAAATACTCCTACAATCGGAATCGAAACACAGACGATCAAAGATGAAGAGAACCAGGCTGAAGTGAATGCAAAAATGGTGATGGACGGTGAAAATAAGATTTTCCTTATGCTGACAGAGGTCAACGGCATGAAAATGGGCACAATCAGCGAAGTTCCTGATGAGAATACCACGGTAGTTGGTCCCGATGGCAAACCGGTGAAGAATTATAAACCGCCGACATTCACAAAAACAGGCAACACCAGGACGATTGCAGGCTATAAATGCGATGAGTATACTTATAAGGGTGAAGACAAGACTTCAGGGAAAGTATGGTTTACAAAAGACGCAAAGCTGAAGATTGACAAGAGGGGCTGGAACAGCTCGAGCATGTCGTATTATTATGGCAGTAACCAGTTCAATGATGGCATTATCCTGGCAAACGAAGCCTATGATGAAAAGGGAAAGCTTGAAATGAAATCTGAAACTGTAGAGATAAACGAGAATTTTCCTCATGCCATAAGTGCAGCAGGGTATACGCTGAGGCAGATGAATCTGAAGAAATAAGTCTTCTGGTCTTCTGGTCCACTGGTCCACTGGTCTTCTCACTAATCAGACCAGAAGACAAGCAGACCAGGAGACTAGGAGACAATCTTTTTCAGCTTCGCGAACCTGAGCAGCAGCTTCTTCTTTCCCTCGCTGACGAAATCGACAGTAGCCGTTGTATTCGGCGCATTTCCTTCGATTGAATCTATAACGCCCTTGCCGAACCTTTCATGCTCGACTTTATCTCCTTTGGAGAACTGCGAAGGATAGGTGAACTCAAAAGAAGAACCATTTACAGGAGCCCCGGCCTTTTCAACCGGTTTGAGCCTTTGAGGTTTTGTGAATACAGGAGCTTCCTCCCTTGCCTGGGACCCCGGGTCATGAATGGTCTTTGTGAAGGGCTTGCCCCCGGTTTGAGGATAATGGAGGAACTTCTGGTCGACTTCCTTAAGGAACCGGCTCGGCTGGCACCTTTCCAGGTTTCCCCATTTGTACCTGTTAAGGGCATAGCTCAGGGTGACCTCCTTTTCCGCCCTGGTGACGGCAACATAAAAAAGCCTTCTTTCTTCCTCGAGCTCGCGCGGATTGCCTGAAGACATCGGGGAAGGGAACAGCGTATCTTCCATTCCGACAACATAAACATGCTTGAATTCGAGTCCTTTGGCAGAGTGCATGGTCATTAATGTCACCTTGTCCAGGTTCTCTTCATTCTCATCGTCCTGGTCTGTGAGCAGCGAAACAGTAGCCAGGTAAGAAGCCAGGTCGGTTGGTTCGCCGTTTGTTTCTGCTGCTTCGGTGAACACCTTGATACCATTAAGCAGCTCTTCGAGGTTTTCGTACCTGCTGACATCCTCGGGTGATTTGCTTTCCCTGAGCTCCCGCATGATACCCGACCCGAGCGCTATCTCCCTCGCTTTGGTGAATGCATCGGTAGTATCGGCATTTTTCCTGAAGTTGTTTATTATGATTGCATAAGAAAGGATCCTGCCAACAGTACCCTGGTTAAAGTGATCCTTGTATGAAGCAGCACTGGTGATAATGCTCCATGCAGGAATGTTCAGCGAACCCGACAGGTCAAGTATTTTCTGCACGGACGTATCACCGATACCTCTTTTGGGATAATTGATCGATCTTTTGATGGCTTCTTCATCTTCGGGGTTAACCACCATCCTGAAGTATGCGAGAATATCCTTGATCTCCTTCCTGTCATAAAACGACAGGCCTCCGTAAACACGGTAAGGAATATTCTTCTTTCTGAAAGTTTCTTCAAATATCCTCGATTGTGCATTGGTCCGGTAGAGCACTGCGAAATCAGACCAGTGAAGCTGCTGTGAAAACCTTTTGTCGAAGATGTCAGATGCCACATTGAAGCCTTCCTCGTTGTCAGTCATCGACTGGAAAACCCTGATCTTTTCGCCGGTTTCATTTTTTGAGAACACTTTTTTCTCGATCTGGCCCTCATTATTGGCGATGATTGTGTTGGCGGCATCCACTATGGTCTGTGTCGACCTGTAATTCTGCTCAAGCTTGAAAAGCTTAAACCCGGGATAATCTTTCTCAAATTCAAGTATGTTCTCAATCCTGGCTCCGCGGAAAGAGTAAATGCTCTGTGCATCATCACCAACAACGCAAAGATTATGGTGCACTGCGGCCAGTTTCTTCACAATGAGATACTGGGAGAAATTTGTATCCTGGTATTCATCTACAAGTATATAGGTGAATCTTTCCTGGTAAGCTGAAAGGACATCCGGAAAATCCCTCAGGAGGATATTGGTATTCAGAAGAAGATCGTCGAAATCCATCGCGTTAGCCTTGAAACACCTCTGTGAATAGGTTTTGTAGATGTCTGCCAGCAGGGGCATTTTGTTTGATCTGTCATGTTCCTGCAGAGTGTTGTTGCCGGAGTACATTCCGGCTGTCACAAGGTTGTTTTTTGCGGTAGAGATCCTTGAAGCTATCGCGCCGGGTTTGTATACATTGTCATCGAGATTCTTTTCCTTTATTATTGCTCGGATGAGGCTCTTGGAGTCGCTCGAATCATAGATCGTGAAATTAGATTTGTAACCGAGCCTTTCTGCCTCTTTCCTTAGTATGCGTGCAAAAATTGAATGGAATGTGCCCATCCACAGGTACCTGGCAACAGCAGGATCTACAATCCTGGTTATTCTCTCCTTCATTTCCCTTGCAGCCTTGTTCGTGAAAGTAAGGGAGAGTATCCTGTTTGCCGGTACGCCTTTCTCGAGGAGATGAACGATCCTGTATGTGAGGACGCGTGTTTTTCCTGCTCCTGCACCGGCGATCACCAGGGCGGGACCCTCACTGTTCATTACCGCCTGTCTCTGGGATTCGTTCAGGTCTTTCAGATAATCATTCATGCTTCGTTTCCGGGTTTACAGCTTAACAGAGGCGCAAATTTAAAAAAAACGCTATTAATATTGATGCCCTGCGGGCAATTCTAAAATCCTAAATCATTAATCCTTGTTCATTATTTCCTCTGTCCTCCTTTGTGCTTCTCTGTGTCTTCTCTGTGCCTCTCTGTGTAACTAATATTATCTATCTTTATATAAAACCTCCGGATGAAAAAAATCTTTCTGCTGGCATTGGTTACTATTCTGGTTATCAGCTGCAATAATGTTGAGAACACGCCATTGCGGATCTGGTTCGATCATCCTGCCGACGCATCCATTCCTGACAACAATAATGGCTGGCAGAATGACCCTGAATGGCTGAAAGCGCTTCCGGCAGGAAATGGTTTTCTCGGTGCCATGGTGTTTGGCGATGTCAGCAGCGAAAGGATCCAACTGAATGAGAAAAGCCTGTGGTCAGGGAGCCCGGATGATAATGATAATCCGGATGCTTTTGCTTCACTTGGAAAAATCCGGGAGTTGCTTTTCAAAGGCGAATACCGGGAGGCAACTGAGCTCACCTCAAAGACCCAGGTCTGCAAAGGCGCCGGCTCCGGAAACGGCAACGGGGCGAATGTACCGTATGGATGCTATCAAACACTGGGCGACCTACGGATCATCTTCAATGACAGCAGCAGTTATTCAGGTTACCGAAGGGAACTGGATCTCGAAAGAGGTGTGGTGACGATCTCCTATTTACAAAACGGTATAAAATATAAACGCGAACTATTTGCAAGCTATCCCGACAGGGCCCTCGTGATTCACCTGTCTGCCGACAAAAAGAATTCTCTGAATTTCAGGGCTTTTCTTAACCGTCCTGAAAGATATTCAACCCGTGCTGAAAACGACCTGCTCCTGATGTCCGGCACAATGAGCAACGGTAAAGGCGGTGAAGGAATGAAGTATGCTGTAAGACTGAGGGCAATATCAAAAACAGGAAAAACCATCTGCGCGGATTCAACAATATCTGTATCAGGATCAGATGAAGCAACTCTGATTCTTACAGCTGCGACGAATTACCGGCAGGATTATCCATACTATACCGGTGATGATCCGGCAGATCTTTCACTGAGGCAGATCGACAATGCTTCATCTTATACATATAAAGAACTGCTGAAGCGTCATGTTGATGACTATTCCTCACTGGCGGGAAAAGTCAGCCTCAGGCTGACACCTGATAGAACAGACACTATTCCGACAGACAGGAGGCTAAAAATACCTGATGATCTCAGGCTTCAGGAAGTGTATTTTCAATTTGGAAGATACCTTCTGATCTCTTCATCGCGCGAAGGATCACTTCCGGCAAACCTGCAGGGAATGTGGGCAAATAAGATCCAAACCCCATGGAATTGCGATTATCATACCGATATAAATGTCCAGATGAACTACTGGCCGGCCGATATGACCAACCTTTCGGATTGTTACACGCCTCTCACGGAATTGATTGAATCGATAGTGAAGCCTGGAGCGAGGACAGCTGAGATCCAGTACCATTCGGGAGGATGGTGCATCCATCCTATTACCAATGTGTGGGGCTTCACTGCGCCGGGCGAACATCCTTCCTGGGGTTTGCACGTGGGGGCAGGAGGCTGGTTATGTCAGCATTTGTGGGACCACTTCAACTTCACTCTCGATACGGCATATCTCAGGAAAGTTTATCCTGTAATGCTCGGTTCGGCACGGTTCTATCTTGATTGGCTCGTTAATGATCCAATTACAGGAAAGCTTGTCTCCGGTCCGGCCTCTTCGCCTGAAAACACCTTTATCGCACCCGACGGCTCGAGAGCTCAGATCAGCATGGGGCCATCGCACGACCAGGAAGTCATTCATGAACTTTTTACAAATGTGCTCAGCGCTGCGGAGGTGCTGAAGGATAATGATCCGATATTTCAGAAGATAGATGCGGCGGTTACAGTTCTTGCAATGCCAGGGATCGGTTCAGACGGGAGGCTTATGGAATGGCGGGAGGAATTCAAAGAGGTTGAACCTGCGCACCGGCATGTATCGCATCTTTACATGCTGCATCCCGGCAACAGCATCGATCCGGAGAAAACGCCTGGGCTTGCTGCCGCAGCACGGAAAAGTCTTGATGCGAGGACAGACATCGGCACCGGCTGGTCCCTTGCCTGGAAGATCAATTTCTGGGCACGACTGCATGACGGTGAAAGAGCATATAAGCTGCTGAAGAACCTGCTGAGGCCAATTAATACCTACCGAACAAATATGTCAAACGCCGGCGGCACTTACGAAAATCTTTTCTGCGGCCACCCTCCTTACCAGGTTGACGGGAATTTCGGGGCCGTATCAGGAATTGGTGAGATGCTGCTGCAGAGCCATATTCAGGAAAGCAATGCATGGATGATCAGGCTGTTGCCGGCAATTCCCGGAACCTGGTCTTCGGGTGAAGTCAGGGGCCTTAAAGCAAGGGGAGGGTTCGAAGTCAGCATAAAGTGGGAGTCAGGGAAGCTGACTTCATGTGAAATAAAATCTTTGAAGGGAAGCGATCTGGTGGTAAGATATGGAGGGAAGGAATATTCAGGAAAAACAGAAGTTGGTAAACTATACCACTTAGATGAAAATTTAAACATGAATTACAAAGAATAAACGCGAAGCACGCAGATGAAGACGCAAAGAGCGCAAAAGATCCTTGATTTACACAACTTTGCGACCCTTGCGTATTTCTTTGCGATCTTTGCGTTAAAATTTAAAATAAAATCAACTTATGAGAAGGTACGGACAACTAATCGGGGTAAAGCCCGGGCATTTCGAGCGTTACAAAAAGTATCATGCCGCCGTATGGCCTGAAGTGCTTGACATGATCAGGAAATGCCATATGCAGAACTATAGCATTTTCCACAAAGACGGCCAGCTGTTCGCATATTT
>DATGWQ010000345.1:0-7793 GCA_035299385.1 Bacteroidales bacterium
CACAATGATCCAGAAGCATCGCCTGGGTGAAGAGGATTACAGGGGAGAAAGATTCAGGAATCATCCTAAGCAGCAGAAAGGCAATAACGATCTCTTGTCGCTGACCCGCCCTGATATCATTGCGGGCATTTACAGGAAATACCTTGAGGCAGGCGCTGAAATAATAACCACCAATTCATTCAATTCGAACAGCATTTCCATGTCAGACTACGGCATGGAAGATCTTGTTTATGAACTCAATGTTGCTTCTGCAAAGCTTGCGAAGCAGACAATAGATGATTTTACCGGTTCAGTACAAAGCGAAAACCGGTATGTTGCAGGCACTCTCGGTCCCACAAACCGGACGGCATCGATGTCTTCAGATGTCAATGATCCCGGTGCCAGGGCAGTGACATTTGACCAGCTCGTCGAGGCGTATTCAACCCAGGCAAGAGGGCTGATCGACGGCGGTGTCGATGTTCTGCTTGTTGAAACTGTTTTCGATGTTCTGAACTGCAAGGCTGCACTCTTCGCAATTGACAATGTTTTCGAAGAAAAGAAAAGGCGGCTTCCTGTGATGGTTTCAGCAACAATAACGGATGCAAGCGGAAGGACTCTTACTGGTCAGACACTCGAGGCCTTTCTTATATCAGTTTCGCATTTCCCTCTTTTCAGCATAGGGCTTAACTGCGCTCTCGGGGCCGAACAGCTGAGGCCTTTCATCCGGGAGCTTTCCGGAAAGACGGGATTTTTTGTCTCGGTGCATCCTAACGCAGGGTTGCCCAACCAGTTTGGCGAGTATGACCAGTCTCCTTCATTTATGGCATCCATTGCAGGTGAGTTCATGAAGGAAGGCTGGGTCAACATAATCGGAGGCTGCTGCGGAACAACTCCGGACCATATAAAGGAAATAGCTTCACTTGCAAAAGAATATAAACCACGGCACAAGCCGGAAATTAAAAAATACACCAGGCTCAGCGGCCTTGAAGCTCTGACCATCACCCCGGAAACAAACTTCGTCAATATCGGAGAGCGGACAAATGTATCAGGATCGCTGAAGTTCGCACGGCTGATCAGGGAAGAGAAGTACGGTGAAGCCCTTGCCATTGCACGTAACCAGGTCGAGGGTGGCGCACAGATTATCGACATCTGCATGGATGAGGCGATGCTCGATTCGGAAAAGGCTATGGTGAAGTTTGTCAACCTGGTGATGTCTGAACCGGATATAGCAAAGCTTCCTCTGATGATAGACTCATCCAGGTGGGAAACGATCGAAGCGGCTTTGAAATGCATACAGGGTAAATCGATTGTCAATTCGGTCAGCCTTAAGGAAGGTGAAGAAGTATTCCTTTCACGGGCCAGGCTCATCAGGAAGTATGGCGCAGCTGCAGTGGTGATGCTGTTCGACGAAAACGGGCAGGCAGACACATACGAAAAGCGGATCAGTGTTGCGGAAAGATCTTACAGGCTTCTCGTCGACAAAATCGGCTTCCCGCCGGAAGATATAATTTTCGATCCCAATGTGCTTGCAATAGCAACCGGGATGGAGGAACATAATAATTATGCCATCAATTTCATCAATGCCACAAAATGGATCAGGCAGAACCTGCCACATGCGAAGGTGAGCGGCGGAATCAGCAATCTTTCATTTTCCTTCCGCGGCATTGACAAGGTAAGGGAAGCGATGCACTCAGTGTTTCTTTACCATGCAATAAAAGCCGGTCTCGACATGGGTATTGTGAATCCCGGCATGCTGCAGGTCTACTCGGAAATCCCGGCGGATCTTCTGAAACTAACTGAAGATGTGGTTCTTAACAGGCGTAAAGACGGAACCGAGAGGCTGGTAAAGTTTGCTGACGGCGTCAAGAATGAAGGCAAGGTTGCCGAGAAGGAAGATGCATGGAGAAAGCTTCCTGTAATTGAAAGAA
Organism: Bacteroidales bacterium; assembly: GCA_035299385.1. Taxonomy (GTDB): domain Bacteria; phylum Bacteroidota; class Bacteroidia; order Bacteroidales; family VadinHA17; genus LD21. The sequence continues at coordinate 1,908 of DATGWQ010000345.1, forward strand.
TAAAGCATTCTCTCATCAAGGGTCTTGATGAATTCATCGAACAGGATGTCGAGGAAGCACGTCCTTTGTTCCGAAGGTCGATGGAGCTTATTGAAGGTCCCTTGATGAACGGCATGAACGAAGTCGGCGATCTTTTCGGCTCCGGAAGAATGTTCCTTCCCCAGGTGGTGAAAAGCGCCAGGGTGATGAAAAAAGCCGTTTCGAAGCTGGCTCCCTATATCGAACAGGAGAACAAAGGCTCCGAAAAGAAGAGTGCCGGCAAAGTCCTGCTTGCTACCGTAAAAGGCGATGTACACGATATCGGAAAGAATATTGTGGGAGTGGTCCTCTCATGCAATAATTACGAGATCGTCGATCTTGGCGTGATGGTCCCTGCAGATAAAATACTCGATACTGCAGTGCAGGAAAAGGCTGACATAGTAGGACTGAGCGGTCTTATTACACCTTCACTCGAGGAGATGGTCCATGTCGCATCTGAAATGGAAAGAAGGAAAATGAAGCTTCCTCTCCTTATCGGCGGCGCAACAACATCAGAAGTTCATGCAGCCGTGAAGATTGCACCCGCCTACTCCGGAAGTGTCATTCATGTCAAAGATGCTTCCAAAGCTGCCACTGTTGTCTCCTCTCTGCTGCAGCAGGACAATCAGAAGTATGTGGCTTCAGTAAAATCAAAATATTCGAAGATTAAAGACGAACATTCTGCAAGACAGAGTGAGGTTTTACTTGTAAGCGTGGATGAAGCGCGCAGGAATAAGCCATTTACAGACTGGAATTCACAAAAGCTTTATTCTCCTAAAAAACCAGGATTGAACATCTTTCCGGAGATCAGCCTGGATGAGCTGGTAAACTACATAGACTGGACATATTTCTTTTTCGCCTGGAAGGTAGGCGGGAAGTACCCTGCGATTTTCGACGACCCTGTGAAGGGCGCCGAAGCAAAGACGCTTTTTACGGAAGCGCAATTTTACCTGAAGGAGATCGCAGAGAAGAAAATTATTAAGGTCATGGGTGTTCTTGGGTTGTACCCTGCCAATTCGTCTGGTGACGATGTAAAAGTCTATTCAGATGAAGGAAGAAAGGACACCAGGACAACCTTCAGATTTCTCCGCAACCAGGAAAAGAGAGGAACAGGTATTCCGAATTTATCATTGTCGGATTTTATAGCTCCTGAATCCACGGGACTGAATGACCATATCGGGGCCTTCGTCGTCACTGCCGAAATCGACAGAAAAGAATACCTGAAATACGGTGACGATGATTACGGAACAATAATGATCAGGATCCTGAGCGACAGGCTTGCCGAGGCTGCAGCTGAATGGATTCACGAAAAAGTGAGAAAAGAATACTGGGGATATGCTGCCGACGAGAATCTCACCTTTGAAGACATGTTTAAGCTGAAATACAAAGGGATCCGTCCTGCGCCGGGTTATCCTGCATGTCCCGATCATACGGAGAAAGGTGTGTTGTTCGATCTCCTGGGAGCCCAGGAAAATATCGGCGCAACACTGACAGAGAGCTTTGCCATGGTACCGCCTGCTGCAGTGAGCGGATATATCTTTGCACATCCGCAATCCTCTTATTTCAATATCGGAAAGATTGGCCGCGACCAGCTGGAGGATTACGCAAAAAGAAAAGGAATGAGCATCGGGGAAGCCGCAAGATGGCTGGCTCCGAATTTATAAAAGTATTATGAGTGTTATTGATAAAATTAAAGAAGCCAAAGGACCACTTTTCACCTTCGAGCTGTTGCCCCCTCTGAAAGGCCACAGCATCGAAAGGATCTATTCAACTATAGACAGGCTTGTTGAATACAATCCTGCTTATATAAATTTCACTTCACACAGGAACGAAACAGTATTCAGGGAAAGACCTGACGGCCTATTGGAGAAAAAGGTGGTGAGGTTGAGGCCCGGTACTATCGCGCTTGCTGCTGCTGTAAAGTACAAGTATAACATCCCGGTTGTGCCTCATGTTCTTTGTGGCGGATTCACAAAAGAAGAGACTGAAAATGTACTCATTGAGATGAAGTTCCTGGGAATCGATGATGTTCTTGCATTGAGAGGCGATCCCCAGAAGGGCAGCCGCAGCTTCATACCCGAAAAGACAGGGCATACCTATACGTATGAGCTCGTGAGGCAGATTGCCAACATGAACAAGGGAATTTACCTCGAAGATTCATTGATCGATGCCGAGCCGGCAAACTTCTGCATTGGAGTTGCCGGTTATCCCGAGAAGCATTTTGAAGCTGCAAACCCCGAAGTTGACCTTCAAAACCTGAAAAAGAAAGTGGATGAGGGCGCAGCCTACATCGTCACACAGATGTTTTTCGATAATGCCAAATTTTTTAAGTTCAGGGATGATTGCCGCAATGTGGGCATAAATGTACCGATAATTCCAGGGATCAAGCCGGTTTCAGCGCTTAATGATATAAGACTTCTGCCACAGACCTTCCATATAGATCTTCCGAGTGACCTGTTCAATGAAGTGAAAAAATGCAAAGACGATAATGAAACAAGGGAAGTTGGAATTGAATGGGCAACAATGCAATCGAAAGAGCTTATAAAAATGAAGGTCCCGGGTATACATTATTATACACTTGGCAGATCGGATAATGTGGCCAGAATAGTAAAAGCTTCATTCTAAGGTTATTATTACCGTAATACGGTATCATTAATAAAGCAAATTCATCCGGCAATGAAAAAATATTTCATAATTCTCATATGTTCTTACTTTGTAATGTTAAAGCCTTTCGAACTTTCAGCTCAGAATATAGGTTCAGCAAAAATGAATGAAGAATACCAGGATCTTGCCAGGGCTATATTCCGTGAGCTCATAGAAATAAATACCACCAGGACTGCCGGAAGTACAGTAGCAGTGCAGGCACTTGTTTCAAGATTGAAACAGGCCGGGTTCAGTGACCAGGATATTCATGTTGCAGGCCCTCACCCGCAGCACATGAACCTTGTTGTACATCTCAGGGGCAGCGGTAAATTATCCCCTGTTCTTTTTATCGGTCACCTCGATGTTGTTGAAGCCCTCAAAGATGACTGGTCAGTCGATCCTTTTGTATTCACGGAAAAGGACGGCTGGTATTACGGCAGGGGAACAATCGATATGAAGCATGAGGATGCTGACCTCATTGCAAATCTCATTCATTTGAAAAAGGAAGGGTTTGTTCCCGACAGGGATATTATTGTTGCGCTTACAGATGATGAAGAGGGAGGCGACTTCAATGGTGTCCAGTGGCTCATTAATAACCATCGTGATTTGGTCAACGCTGAATTCTGCATTAATCCCGACGGTGGAGGCGGTGTTCTGAAAAATGGCAGGCATGCAATGATGGATATCCAGACAAGTGAAAAGCTCTATGCGGATTATGTGCTTGAAGTGAAAAATGAAGGCGGTCACAGCTCACGGCCTTCAAAGGATAATGCAATATACCACCTTGCAGAAGCCCTGGTGAAAATCAGCAAATACAGTTTTCCGGTAAGTCTGAATGAAACGTCACGGATGTTCCTCGAGAGAAGCTCCGCAGGCGAATCAGGACAGGTTAAGGAAGATATGCTTGCCCTGGCCAAAAATCCTTCAGATGTGCAGGCTGCAGCAAGACTCTCGGAATCGCCATATTACAATTCCGTAATGCGTACCACATGTGTCGCAACAATGCTGAGCGGTGGTCATGCTGAAAATGCCCTGCCCCAGACTGCACGGGCGAATATAAACTGTCGTATGCTTCCGGAAGACACCCCGGAAAAAATTCTTTCCACTCTAAGGTCCGTCATCGCCGATACAGCAGTAAAGATCACCCTCGGGTACTCGGGAACAGCAAGTCCTGTTTCACCGTTGCGCGATGATGTGCTTAAAACCTTCGAGGCAATATCTGCTGCGATGTGGCCCGGTGTGATCGTGACACCTGTAATGAGCACGGGTGCAACCGACGGGAAATATCTCAGGGCTGCAGGTATCCCTGTTTATGGAATCTCCGGAATGTTCGCCGATATAAGCGAGAACAGGGCACACGGAAGGGATGAACGGATAAGTGTAAGTGAATTCCGCGAAGGAGTAGAGTTCATGTACCGCTTCATGAAAGCAATATCAAAACCTTAAAAAGTCAAGAACATTCATGGTTTTTCCTTTGTATTCCTTGGTGTTGAACCTTTGTGTCCTTTGTGGTTCAATGATTTAGCTTTAACCACAAAGGTCACGAGGTATACGCAAAGGTCACAATGGAACATTTGAGACAGACTCAATAACAAGAGATTACATCCCGAATTCCTTCTTTATCTTTTCGACATAGTCCAGCTTTTCCCAGGCAAAGAATTCCACCTTCTTCTGGTAAGCTTTTTTCCCGTTGCCATTCAGTGCTTTTGGCTTGCTGCCAGGAACTTCGTAATAAACTTCCACTGTGTCAATGAATGGATCACGGCCGAAATGTCCGTATGATGCTGTCTTCAGGAAAACAGGGTTCTTCAGCCCGAATCTTGTGACGATTGCATAGGGCCTCAGGTCGAATATCTCTGCGATTTTCTCAGCTATTTCACCGTCAGGAAGGCATTTACCTTTTTTGTCTTTGAGCCTGCAGGTTCCGAATGTATTCAGGAAAAGACCAACTGGTTTTGCAATTCCGATTGCATATGCAACCTGGACAAGAGCCTGGTCGCAGACGCCGGCTGCAACAAGATTCTTCGCAATGTGACGTGCAGCATAAGCAGCTGACCTGTCAACCTTCGATGAATCTTTCCCTGAGAATGCTCCTCCTCCGTGTGCACCATGGCCGCCATAGGTATCGACAATGATCTTGCGTCCTGTAAGACCGGTGTCTCCGTGGGGGCCTCCGATAACAAATTTTCCTGTCGGGTTCACCAGGAGCCTGAATTCGGTCCTGAATAATTTACGAACCCTTTCTGGCAGTGATTTTGTCACCCTGGGGATGAGATATTTTACGATATCCTCCTTTATTTTCTGCTGCATAGCTTTCTCGGCAGCAAGTTCTGCTTTCTGAGACTTGCTTTCGGGGAGGATGAATTCATCATGCTGCGTACTGATCACTATTGTATCGATGCGGAGGGGCTTGTTGTTATCGTCATATTCGAGGGTAACCTGCGATTTGCTGTCGGGGCGAAGATATTTCATCACCTTTCCTTCCCTGCGAATAACGGAAAGCTCTTCCAGGAGCCTGTGAGCCAGCTCAATAGTAAGAGGCATGAAATTATCCATTTCGCGGCAGGCGTAACCGAACATCATACCCTGGTCGCCGGCGCCCTGTTCTTCGGGATTTTCCCGGACAACACCCTGCCTTATATCGCTCGATTGTTCGTGTATAGTTGATATTACACCGCAGGAATCGCAGTCAAAACGGTACTCTGCTTTAGTGTACCCTATATTTCTTATTACATTCCTGGCAGTTTCCTGCACATCGACCCATCCGTCGGTTCTTACTTCACCTCCGCATACAACAAGACCTGTTGTAACGAAAGTCTCACATGCCACTTTGGATTCAGGGTCCCAGCGCAGAAACTCATCAAGAAGTGCATCTGATATCTGATCGGCGACTTTGTCGGGATGTCCTTCCGACACCGATTCTGAGGTAAATAAAAATCCCATGTATTAATCATTTAAGTTTAACAAATGGCTGGGATTTGTTTGATTGAAAAAAGGAGTGAAGACGCGGTTTAGCATTTTTTTCCTGTGGTTGCAATCAGCACAAATCTGTCCACCAAAAAATAATGTACAAAGCAAGTAAAAATATTCCGATTAACAAAAAGAGAATCTCATGTTGTAAGATCGCGGAAAATTTGCTCCAGGTTGCTCTCCTGCTTCTGCAATGAAAGTACTGTAAGGCCGTTATCCACTGCAAACCTGAAAATTGAAGGCCTTATATCACTG
>DATGWQ010000346.1:0-2572 GCA_035299385.1 Bacteroidales bacterium
CAACTCAATTCATAGCAGGATGAGCTTCATCTTAAAAAGGCGGGTACTGGTAAGCATGTTCTTCATAGCCATAACAATGCTCGGCTATGTCTCGTATCAGAAGCTTTCAGTCGAATTGCTGCCTAACGCTCAGCTGCCCACCCTCATTGTACAGGTGGGCACTCCCCTGGAGCTAGATCCTTCATATATCGAGACACAGGCAATCATTCCAATTGAGGGCGCCATAGGAACACTTGAAGGCATTGAAAAGATCGAATCAAACATAACCCCGCGATACGGGGTGATTACCATTTATTACAACCAGAATGCCGACTTGAAATTCGCAAACCTTAAACTGCAGGAAAAAATAGACCTGGTAAAACCTTCCATACCTGAATCGTTTATCATCAATGTGATAAAAATAGATATCGAACAGCTTACCAACCAGTTCATGCAGTTGCAGGTAAGAGGCGAGGGAGGAATCGACAGGATACGTAACATAGCCGACAGGGATATAAAACCTGAACTGGAAAACATCAATGGGCTTGCCGGAGTGCAGGTCTATGGAGGACATGAGAATTCGATCGAGGTGAGGCTTGACAGGAAAGCCTGCGAAGCACAGGGAGTTACAATAAGCAAGGTCAGGAACCTGCTGAACAGCAACAGGGCAAGCAGGACCTTTGCAGGAAAAGTGCTCGATGGTGAAAATGAATTATTCGTCAACGTGACCTCTGAGTATACCGATGTTAAAGAGATCGGAAACATTATCGTTAAGAATTCCGGGCCAGTACTGCTCAAGGATGTGGCTGACATATACTTTGGCGTTAAGGAAAGGAGCTCCTACAGCAGGGTGAACGGCATGGATGCGGTGACGATAACGCTCGTCAACGACAACCAGGCAAACCTGATTGACCTCTCTCATGCTGCACTTGAAGAGATCGGAAGGCTGAATAGAGAGCTCAAGGCAAAAGGCGTCGAAATTGTTGTACAGAACAACAGCGCCGAAACCATGGAAAAGAACATAAACGAAATCATTAACCTCGCAATCACCGGGGGATTTCTTGCAGTTCTGATACTTTGGTTTTTTCTTAAGAATCTAAGACTCGTCACAATCATAGCCGTATCGATTCCCATATCGGTATATTCAGCTTTTAACTTTTTTTATGCTGCAGGGATCTCGATCAACAGCCTTACCCTGGTAGGGATGGCGCTTGCCATAGGCATGCTTGTGGATAATTCGGTGGTCGTCCTCGAGAATATCTACAGGCTTGCAGGCCAGGGCAAAGGCGCGGAAGTTTCAGTTAAACAGGGGACATCGGAAGTGTGGAGATCAATTTTTGCAGCGACATTAACGACACTGATAGTCTTTCTTCCATTCATTTTCAGCGATAACTTCCTCGTAAAGATCATGGGGAAGAATATTGGCGTATCGATTATCTCCACTCTATCAATATCGCTTTTGGTGGCAATGATGCTGATACCGATGGCCAGCTATTACCTGCTGACAAGGACGTCGGCCAGTGATTCCATGATCTTTAAAAAACTATCAATTCATAACAGGCTTATACAGGGTTATCATATCATCCTGAAATCATGCATGCGTCACCCTGCAGCGACAATAATCGGGACACTTGTGATCTTTTTTGCATCTCTGCTCATTTCGCTGGGACTCAGCATGAATTCTTCACAATCAGTGGACACACCCAGCTTCAGGATGTCAGTCATCATGCCCGGTGGGTCGACACTTGAAAAAACAGATGCAGTTGTGGCGGAGATCGAATCCAGGCTGGCATCAATCCCTGAGAAAGAGGATGTGGTCAGCAGGATAGAGGAGCAGCGCGCCACTGTTACTGTCAACCTTTCAAAGGAATGGGACAAGAAAAGCAAAAGATCGCTTCCCGAAATAAAGAATGAAATAAGTGAAAAGACAAAGAACATTTCGTCTGCCGAAATAAGTATGGATGAATTATCTGCCGGAGGAGGGTTTACTTCAGGAGGAGGAGGAGGAGAAAATTATAATCCCGGCATGGACTTCATGAATCTTCTCGGGTTGGGAAGTGAGCGTGAAAGCATAGTCATAAAAGGTGAGGATTTCGAAAAAATGAGGAACCTCGGAGAGGACGTCGTTTCATACCTGAACGATCTCACGACGGTAAGCGGTGCCAATATGAATGTCCAGGATAACAATCCCGAGGTGAAGCTCTTTTTCGATATGGATTATCTCGGAAGAAGCAACTTCACCCTTGCCGATCTTTCCGGGGCTCTCTCCTCTTTCGGGCGTGAATATTCCTCAGGTGCCACTTTCATGCAGGGAACCGAGAGTTATGATATAATGATCAAATACAAAGATGAGAATGCAGAGCAGAACCGCGATAAGACCATCGATGATCTGAAAAGGCTGGAAGTGACTGGAAGCACCGGGTCGGTGATGGAAATGCAGGAGCTTGCAGATATTGTGTTCTCATCCGGCATGGGAAACATCCACAGGGAGAACCAGGAGAAGAGGATTACCGTCACATATAACTTCAATGAGGAAATCAAGAGCTCAAAAGAGCTCCTGGAAGGAGCGAGGCAGGAGATCCAGTCGATTGTC
>DATGWQ010000347.1:0-5132 GCA_035299385.1 Bacteroidales bacterium
CCGCAAACAGTTAACTTTGCAGGGATGTTTATGCATTCCTGCAGAGTGCAGCAAAAACTGAGTGAAAATGAACAGCTCTATCTACAGTGTCATTACAGGGACTGGCAGTTACATCCCTTCAAAATGCATAAGGAATGAAGATTTCCTTTTAAATGAATTCTATGATGAAGACGGGAAAAAGCTCCCGAAGGAGAACCTGGAAATAATTAATAAGTTTTACCAGATAACTGAAATTGCAGAAAGAAGGCATATAGCCGATGAATTGCTGACATCCGATATGGCTGCCAGTGCCGCTGAAGAGGCGATCAGTTCGGCAGGTATAGATAAAGAGGAATTAGACTACATAATTTTTGCGCATAACTTTGGGGACATCAGGAAAGATAACCGGCATGTGGATGCCGTTCCAGCCTTAGCTTCAAGGGTAAAGCACAAACTGAGCATCAAAAACCCGGACACTATCGCATATGACCTGCTTTTCGGCTGTCCCGGGTGGCTGCAGGCTGCCATCCAGGCTGATTATCTGATAAAATCGGGTGATGCCGGCAAGGTGATGGTTATTGGCGCTGATGCACTCTCCAGGATTTCCGATCCGCACGACAGGGACAGCATGTTGTATGCAGACGGGGCTGGAGCAGCTATATTCGAGGCTCGGACGAGCGAATCTCCAGTGGGGATATTAGCGCATAAAACACGATCCGATACATTATCGGAAATTAGCATGCTTTATATGGATAAATCATATAATACCGATATTGAACATAAGGACGATATTTTTTTAAAGATGCATGGCAGAAAGCTTTACCAATATGCAATTGAAAAAGTCCCTCCGACGATAAAAGAATGCCTGGATAAATGTAATATCCGGTTGAGTGAGATTAAAAAAGCCCTGATCCACCAGGCAAACGGGAAAATGGATGCCGCCATCCTTACGAGGCTTTTTAAGCTATGTAATATTGCTGAAGTGCCGCATAACATTATGCCAATGACAATTTCCTGGCTGGGCAACACATCAGTAGCGACAATACCCACTTTACTCGATCTTATTCTGAAGGGCAGGTTGAATCCCCACGAAATTCAGGAAGGGGACAATCTCATCCTGGCATCAGTTGGGGCAGGAATGAATATCAATGTGATCATATACAAAATGTGATTGTTAAAATGTTATTAACTCTGCATTGCGAGTGTGGCTCGACTTGAGCAGATCTATTTACAGCTCATCAAAAAAGCTTCAGAGCACATATAAGCTGTTCTTTTTTCTGAGGCTATACTTTCAAGTTCCTGTACAGCTTCTTTAAAAGAAGTTGTTTCCATATAGTCAGCATATCCCCTGAATGCCGGATGGTGCCAGCCTGAATTTATCGAGTCAGGCTTCACCTTTCTTCTGCCTCCAAGGTTTCCTAAATGACTGTATGTAATATTATTTTCGGGTAGCTTTACTTCCAACGCTTCTTTATTGAACTGAGGATAATGCCTTGAACCCGGGAAGCTTCTGATATCGGCTCAACATTCAATATCAAAAGACTTTAAAATATCGATAAACTCACTGAACTTCCGTGTGGAGTGACCAATCGTCCAGATCGTTTGTTTCTTTTCATTCACTGTCTCAACCCTGTTGTCAATGGAAGAACTCAGTTGTGATGATTTTTGCCTGATTAAGGCACTTTTATAAACTTTCCCCCGGCAGTTACTTTACCATCCGGGCTGAACATTTTAGCTGACATCCTGGTCGGTGATTCCAGGATCATTTCAGCAGTCCCAGTCAGCTTTTCGGGATCGAAATCACTGACAAATTCCTGTACGAACCTTTTTTCTGAAGTGAAATAGCCGTTCCTGGTTATATAACCTCCTGATGGAAACAGAAAAAAGAACTTGAACATATCCTGGCTCTTAGAATAACCAATACTCACTTTGTCACGCACAACTTTTTTCCCGTTGATCATTGTAATGTCGCTCGCAATAAACCCATTCCCATATTGCTCAAATTCAAGTCCCTGGATGGTATCTCTTTTACCTTCCATCAGCCACGTTCCAACGAATTTTCTGACCAGTTCGATCTGGTTAAGTCCCGGGGAGATGATCTCAGTGCGTTTGGCTTTCAAGTCGATTGCGTTGACTCCGCCAGAATTTGTTTTGACCCATTTCGAAGAACTGATCTGGATCTCATTCCTGTTGTAATGGGTTCCCGTCAGGTGTGCCGGATCATCAAATTCGAATTTGTTCCGACTTAAAAGTTTATTGTTTTTAAAATCATCAACCTGTTCCCATACAGCTGCTTTTTCAGAGGAGAATTTAAAATAATAGGAATCTGGCTGTCCTGCGGGATTGACCCAGAACCCTTTGAACTTATCAAGTTTTGGATCATATGTGAAACTTATGGCACCTATCAATACTTTGGATCCATTGACGTTCCAGTACATAGTTTCCAAAACCGCATCCTTAAATATCCTCATTTCAAATCCTGTGATTGTGTCTTTACCTGTTTGTTGCTGCCATGCTCCTGATATTTTCTTGATTAGCTCAACCTGGTTTAGCTTTGGCTGATTACTCTGGGCGCTGATGGATACAGAGCAGATCAACATAACAATGACCGGAACTATAGACGATTTTTTCATGACCTTTATGTTTATGTATAATTCAAAGTTATTAAACAGAACAGTACAAGTCAATTTTATTTGATTGAACTATTTCGATACATCGAATGCTTATGGCCCCAGCCAGATGAATTATGGTGAAGCTTTCAGAAAGCCTGACCTCGTGCCGGGTCAGAAAAAAATATAATCAAAAGCTGAGAGATTCCATATTCCTGACCAGCGGTGCTGACTGTTTAAACGGAATTAATTTTCTGCCTTGATTGCCTCGGCAAGTTTATAAGTAAGCTCGTCTGTGCCGTCCTTGTTTCCAGTTTCCTTTGCCATCATCGGACAGGTTCCGGATGTAATGATTTTACCATCCTGTACCACTCCATTGCCTATATAAATGGCACCTTTGAATTCGGGGAAGGTTTTGTCAGCACCTCCCATCTCGATAGCATATTTCTTACCGGACAAAACACCGGCTTTAGCTAAGATCAATACTCCTCCGTTCTGTGCAGCGAGCGGTTTACCTGCACTTACAATTTTTTTGACGAAAGTCTTCTCTTCCGGCTTCACGATGGTGTCGTTAACTGCCATGCATGGAATAATGAAGCCCGAATAATCTTTGATATTGACATCGTTCAATTTAAGATCGGGTTTCAAAGACATCATGTCTGTTTTCAGGACGTCTCCGGACATTGTTGCAATGACAACTTCATGACCTTTTTGCTCGAGTATCTCCTTCATCCTTACTGCTTCATTTTTCAGCATGAATCCCAGATCGGCTGAATTATCCTGTATATACAAAAGCACCTTTGGGTTTGGGATCCTGAAAGAAGGCAGAATGATGATAAGCAACAGCACTAGAGTGATCTTTTTCATATTTCTGATATTTTGTTTACTTGCTTTTATCACAGCACAATCCAATCAGTATATTTTGTATTGAATGTGGCATATTTGGACATTTCGTCGATGATGCCCTGAGATTTCTTCATCATTTCCTTACCTGCATCACTCTGGGTACCGTCAGGATTATAAAAGCGGTCCCTGTCCTTTTCCGAGTTGATGACATAAATAAGCCCGAGACTGTTCGGATTCTCACCCCTCACACCTTTGACAAGATACGCTTTCCAGCCTGTATTCTTTTCAAGCTCAGGACCGTATTTGCTCTTAAAAAACTGGATGAACTGGTCCTGTGTTACTCCGGGCTGGAGTTTAAGTTCAATAACATGAGTACCTATCAGATTGCCTTTTTGAAAAGCCTGTGCCGACATGATTCCTGAAAAAAGGATCAGGACTGAAATAAATAAAATCTTTTTCATTTTTCTGAAGGATTAGTATGTTTAAGAAAATATCAAACAAAATTAAACAATGGCTTTGCCAAAGTCAAATATTTTTTGAGCAGAAGACAGGAGAGAATTAAACTGTGATGATCAATAAATTCTTAGATTTGAATTTACATCATTATATCTGTTATAAATGAGAACTTACTGCATCTTTCTGGCCATGATCCTGAATTTTCATTTACTCTTCAGTCAGGACAGCAATCCTAAATTTTCATCAGGGCCGGTTAAAGGAACACTTATTATAATCGGAGGAGGTGACATAAATGAATCGCTGAACAGGAAGATCATTGAAATAACCGGCGGTCTTCAGATCCCGATTGTCATAATACCAACCGCTGACGGAAGAGACAACTATGATGAAAATTTTGGTGAAGCCGGGTTGCTCAGAAAAATGGGAGCAACCAATGTCACTGTACTTCATACAAATGACAGGAATGTGGCCAACAGTGAGGAATTTGTAAAGCCGCTTTTAAGTGCAAAGCTCGTATGGTTCAGCGGCGGCCGCCAGTGGAGGCTTGTCGATGCCTATAAAAATACGCTGACCGAAAAAATGCTGTGGAAGGTGCTTGAGAGAGGAGGCACCATCGGGGGGTCATCTGCCGGCGCTACCATCCAGGGCAGTTTTCTTGTACGTGGAGATACAAAGAACAACCAGGTTATGATGGGTGATCACCAGGTCGGATTTGGCTTTCTTAGCAATGTGGCCATCGATCAGCATGTACTCGCAAGGAACCGGCAGTTCGACATGTTTGAAATACTCAGGGCTCATCCTGATTTACTCGGGATCGGCATTGACGAATCGACAGCAATAATAGTAAAGGGGGATAGCTTTGAAGTCGCGGGGAAAAGTTATGTCGTTGTTTATGACGGAAAATTCTGGTCGAGGGAAGGATCGGAGTCAAAGAATGTGCCGGGGAAAGAGCAATTATTCTATTTTCTCCGTGAGGGCGACAGGTACAACCTCAGGGAAAGAAAGATCATGGAATGAAAGAGGGTTTTTCTCTATGGTAAATTCGTGAAAACTGAGCACAAATTTTTATTCAAAATTTTCCCACTCTGTTTTAATCCTTTGAAGGAGCTTTTTAAACCTTGCATCTTCCCGCAGGTTTTTCAGGAAGGGATCATATTCATTCAGGAAAGGATAATTGAAATTACCACGTTCAATTGAATTTTGCAGCCAGTAAAGCGCCTGGTCCTTCTCCCCCTTTAAAGC
>DATGWQ010000348.1:0-28215 GCA_035299385.1 Bacteroidales bacterium
GTCTCGTCCGAAGGGTGAGTGCTCAGGAACTCTGGCGGCTTCTGTCCTCCTCCTGCTTTGCTCATCCTTTCCCAGAATGGAAGTGCAGACTGGGGATCATAACCTGCCATAGCCATAAAAATCAGCCCGAGCTTGTCGGCTTCGAGCTCGTGTTCCCTGGAGAAGGGCAGCATTACTCCCAGCTGTGCGCCGGCACCGTATGCCGCATTGAAGATATTTTGCGTTTCGGCCGGTTTATCTTTTATCAGCTGATCGAGTGCAATATTTCCGAATTGCGCTATCAGTTGCTGGCTCATCCTTTCATTGCCATGACGTGCAACAGCATGTGCAATTTCGTGACTCATCACAACTGCCAGGCCGTTTTTATCCTGTGTATATGGAAGCAATCCTGTATAAACCACAACTTTCCCCCCGGGCATACACCATGCATTTGGTGTTTTATCTTCAACAAGGTTGAACTCCCACTGGTATCCCTGGAGCCTGTCTGCCATTTTATTCTCTGTAAAGTATCTTGTTACCGCTGAAGCTATATTTTTTCCTACTTCCGTCACCTGTGCAGCATCTGCACGGTCATCGGAGATCTTATTGCTCTTGAGGAAGTCAGCATAACTTGCAAACGACATGGAAAGCATCTGCGATTCCGGAACGAGGTTGAGCTGCTTCCTTCCGGTAAGCGGCACTGTGCTGCACGAATACATTATCGATGCAATTATCGCAGCTGAAAAAAATCTGACGAGCTTCATCATTATTCCTGTTATAATATTATTCAACAGCAAAATTACAATTTAGGTTCAACTTTTGATTTCGGATTTCGGATTTTTGATTTCGGATTTTGGATTGCAGCTTCCGTCTTTGGTCTTCCGACTTCCGTCTTCCCCGAAGATTTATCACCTAAAACAATGATATAGATCAATTTTCATCTTGATAAACAACAATATTCAACATGCCATTTTCGATATGGCCGGATATATTCAGTTGCTTATTCTGGTTATCTTTGTGAATTGTTTAACAATAAATCGTAAAATGAATCTGACATTGGGAAGGATAACAAAGACTGCCGCTGTGCTAATGCTTTTTGCGGCGCTTTCAGGACTGTCTTCATGCGAAAAATACACATATAATCCGCCAGCTGGCAAAAGTAATCCGAAGTTTGCAACGGATATACAACCTGTTTTCACGGCGAATTGCATTGCATGTCACAATGGTACAAGATCGCCTGATCTGAGGGAAGGAAAATCGTACCTGGCGCTCACAAAGGGAGGTTACGTCAATAAACCCGGTGAGACCAGCAAGCTCTATTCGACAATGACAAGTTCGAGTCATGCCCCCAGGTCAACCGATGCGGACAAAAGTACAGTACTTAACTGGATCAACCAGGGAGCCCAGAATAATTAAAAACAGATAAAAACCTATAATATGAAAAAGTTATATTCAGTCCTTTTACTTTGTTTATTTCTAATTCCTGCATTCGGACAGGAGGATTCAACGGGAGTCAAGTCTTCAAATCCTGTAAGATTTACGTTTGGAACTTCGATGCTGATAGATAATCAGACAATCGAAACACCTTACAAAGGAGGACTGGAATTAAACATCCATCACAGGTTCAGCCTTATTGAGAACTATCATAATCTGTATGGGATCTATGGATCAGCAAATACAAGGCTTGGACTGAACTACGGAATTACA
The DNA here is from genome assembly GCA_035299385.1 of Bacteroidales bacterium. Taxonomy (GTDB): domain Bacteria; phylum Bacteroidota; class Bacteroidia; order Bacteroidales; family VadinHA17; genus LD21. The sequence goes on from DATGWQ010000348.1 coordinate 1,687, forward strand.
GAGAGGATCATGGTTGGCATCGGTACAACCAAGGATTACAAGCTTCAGGATATCCAGTGGAAATACCGTATTCTTCAGCAGACTGAAGACAACAAGATGCCAGTCTCCGTTGCATATTACGGCAATTTTGTTGCTGACCTGCAGAAGAAAGATGCCTTTGGTCCTGAAGAAAGCTATAAGGAAATCCACAGGCTGTCATATTTCAATCAGCTGATCATAGCGAGGAAATTCAGTGAAAAGATTTCAGCCCAGGTGGCACCTTCAGTTACCTACTTCAATTCAGTGCCTGTATATTCAGATACTGCAGGGTACAAAAATCTGAATTTTGGTGTGTCAGTGGGTGCACGCGCTAATCTTTTCGGAGCTCACTCCCTCATTCTTGAGTATGATCAGCTCCTCACACACCAGGATATTGCCGAGCAGCCGAAGCCAAATCTTGCGCTGGGATGGGAAATCAATACGGCAACACACTGTTTCCAGGTCTTTGCAGCAAATTATTCACAGATAATCAATCAGAGAAATCTCGTCTTTAATACAAACGATTTTGCCAAGGGGAAGTACCTTATCGGCTTTAATATTACAGTGAGATTCTGACAATAAGCAAAGGATGTTTTCGAGGAGATTGAGTTTTATTATTCTGGTGATTTTTTTATACGGTTCTGCAGCCAAAGCTGCAGTTTTCCGTTTTATTGCCGGACAGGATACGGTGGCACAGGATTCTGTCGCCAGTGATTCGGCTGCATATGTTTCACCCTTTGCAGCCGATAATGACCGTTGTTTCAAATGCCACGGACAGGCGAAATACCAGTACACCAACGAAACACAAAGCAGGGAGTCTTACGGGTTGATGTGTTCCAACAGGGTCATCCACAAAGAAGATTTCTATGATTCGAATCACAAATCGTTCAGCTGTACGGACTGTCACTCGTCTGAATATGCGACATTCCCTCACCCCGGGCAGCTGAGGATGGAGCCGATGTTCAACTGTCTCGACTGCCATGGCGGTGATCCCACCTGGGACAAATATCATTTCGAGCAGATAGATACCGGATATCAGAAGAGTGTTCATTATAAGCTCGAGAATGAAGGATTTACATGCTGGAAATGCCACAATCCTCACACTTACAGGATAACTGTCCGAAACCAGGGTAACCTGAGAGAAACGATAGCTTACGACAATGCCATATGTCTCGATTGTCACTCAGATTTCAACAGGTACCAGCTTCTGACAGAAAAGAAAGAAATCAATATCATAAAAAAACATGACTGGCTTCCCAACCAGGCCCTTCATTTTTCGAGTGTAAGATGCATCGAGTGCCATACCCAGATAAACGACAGCATCCTTGTCTCGCACCAGATAAAGCCAAAAACCGAAGCGGTAAGCCGTTGCAATGAATGTCATTCAAAGAATTCCCTGCTTATGGCTTCCCTGTATAAATTTAAATCAAAGGAGCAGCGCAAGGACGGCTTTTTCAACGGAATAATATTGAATGAATCATCTTATGTTATCGGCGCTAACAGGAATCAATACCTAAATATCCTGAGCCTGGCAATTTTTGCCCTGGTAATCGGTACTATTGTGATTCACATATATTTCAGGATCAGCAAAAGCAAAAACAGAAATAAATTTCATTAACATGTATCTTTATCCAAAATGGCTCAGACTCTGGCATGTAGTCAATGCTGTGCTGTTCATCATACTTATCATCACGGGAATCAGCATGCAATACACCGATAAGGAAAGCAGCAATTTTATCGTTGGTTTTGAGAGGGCTGTAAAGTGGCACAACATAGCAGCGATAATACTTACCATCAATTATATATTTTTTGTTCTTGGCAACGTTCTTACAAACAACGGAAAGTATTACAGGATTGAAAAGGAGAATTTTACCAGTAACCTTATGTCCCAGCTGAAATATTACGCAGGCGGCATGTTTAAAAGTGAAAAGCACCCTTTCCCTGTAACTGAAGAGAGAAAGTTCAACCCCTTGCAAAAGGTAACATATGTGTTTGCAATGTACCTGGGTCTGCCATTGCTCATCATTTCAGGAATCGGTCTCCTTTTCCCGGAAATAACAGTAAGAAGTTTTTTCGGACAGAGTGGATTGATTTACACTGATATACTTCATATTACAATGGGCTTTCTCCTTTCGGTTTTCATGATAATTCATATCTATACCTGTACGCTCGGAGCAAAACCGGGATCTCTTTTCCGGGGCATGATAACAGGTTATCACGAATCACATGAGTAATAAAATTTAAATCCATAATGAAGGAAGAGATAGAAAGAAGCGGGGAGGAAAAGTCATCCAGACGGAACTTTCTTAAGAAGGTTGGTATTGGTGTTGGTACTGTCTCTATTGCCGGAGTGGCGGGATCTTCGCTCCTGGCAAAGAAATCCGGCGAAAAGATCAAATTGCTTTCTCCCGACGGCAAGCTCGTCGAAGTTGACAAAGATGATGTCAAACCCGCTAAAGAAGCAGTTGCCAAGCTTAAAGATGAAGCAAGACAGGGATTGAAAGGAAGGAAATTTATTATGGTCATCGACCTGGCAAAATGCAAGAATGCAAGAGCCTGCGTGGATGCCTGCCAGGAAGGTCACCTTCTTCCGAAGGATCATGAATGGATGAAGATATTCCTTCTCCAGGACGATACGAATACCGCAAAATACTGGTTTCCTCGTCCCTGCTTTCACTGTGACAAACCGATGTGTGTGAGCGTATGCCCGGTGGGTGCGACCTACAAAAGGGAGGATGGCATTGTGCTTGTTGACAACCAGAGATGCATCGGCTGTAAATTCTGTATGACAGGCTGTCCGTATTCAGTCAGGGTTTTCAACTGGAAAGATCCCGAGGTGAAAGTCCCCGAGGGTACGGTATATAATCCTGAGACAAATATTCCTCCTGTGGAAGGCACTGTCGGGAAATGTGTTTTCTGTGCCGATAAGCTGAGGATCGGTGAGCTGCCGCGCTGCGTTCAGGCGTGCCCGATGGGAACCCTTTATTTCGGGGACCTGATTGAGGATACTGTTACAAACGGGCAGGAAACCGTCAGGTTCAGCAAGCTGATGGAGGACAGGGCAGGCTACCGTTTCAGAGAGGAGCTGGGAACATTGCCCAGTGTTTATTACCTTCCTCCGGCTTCAAGATCCTTTACAGTTGAAAGCGGTCTCGACGGCTATGATGAATCGATCAAGGGAAGATATAAAAATGCAGGTCCCAGGTAAATGAGATAGAGAAATGGAAGCTGACAAAAAATTACTGCAGGACCTGACCCCTGAGATTGAACGTACAGGGGTAAAATGGTACATCATCTTTGGGATATTCTTAACTGTTTTCTGTGTCGGAATTTATGCCCTTGTTACCCAGATAGACAAGGGGCATGTCGTCACCGGTATGAGGGACAATGTTGTATGGGGCCTTTATATCGTGAATTTTATTTTCTTTATGGGACTGAGCTATGCCGGGGCACTTATTTCCGGTGTTCTTCACCTGTTTCATACGGGATGGAGAAAACCTGTGGTCAGGCTCGCAGAGCTGATTACGGTTATTTCGCTGGTGATCGGGCCATTCTTCATCTTCTTTTGCATCGGCAGGCTCGACAGGCTGCCTTTCCTTGTGATGTACCCTCGTATTCAGTCACCGATAACCTGGGACGTTATAGCGATATCAACCGACCTTGTGGGATGCTTCATGTACCTGTACCTTTCTTTCATAGAGGATTTTGCAATTCTCCGCGATTACAAAGAACTGAAAGTCCCGGCATGGAAGAGAAAAGTTTATACAATTCTCTCACTTGGATATACCGGCACTGAAAAACAGCAAAAAATACTGAAGAATGCCAGGAATGTAATGGCGGCAATGATCATCGCCATTGCAATTATTGTCTACTCTGTTCTGGCGTGGATCTTCGGAGTAACGCTTCAGCCGGGCTGGCACTCCACAATTTTCGGTCCTTACTTCGTTATTGCAGCGGTCTTCTCAGGAGCAGGCCTCCTCATCATTCTGATGTATATATTCAGGAAAGTGTATCATCTTGAAGAATACATAACAAAAAGACATTTCGTGAATGTAGGCGTGCTCCTGACAATAATAGCAGCCTTCTACGGCTACTTCACTTTCAGCGACTACCTGACGAAATGGTACGGCTCCATCAAAATGGATTCCATTCTCATTGACCGACTTTTCAGTGATTATTATACACTTTTCATATTTGCCAATTACATAGGTATCCTGATTCCCTGTATCATCATCGCTTTCCCCAGGTTCAGAACAATACCAAGTATCACCATCGCAGCAGCTATTGCGCTGACAGCCCTTTGGGTCAACCGTTACATTATCGTGGTCCCGACTCTTGAGACCCCGTTCCTGCCTATCCAGGACGTACGGCAGGAATGGATAAGTTACTCGCCTACGTGGGTTGAATGGTCACTGACGCTTGCCGGTATCTCGGTCTACGGAATGCTTTTTATGCTGATTTCAAAAATAGCTCCGATCATTTCTATATCGGAAATGCAGGAGAAGGATGTAAATGAGATAATGAAATGAGTATGAAAAAGCTTATAATATTGTTGTCCCTGGTTATTATTTGTCCTGCAGTTTTCTCACAGGAATCAGGGAAAATAACTCCATATGTCACTCTTCAGTATTTTAAGAATAATGGTGACAGCAGCTATCTCAGGATTACCCTGACCTATTCCAAAAACAGGGTGGAGATACCCCTTGAAGGATTGAAGATTATATTCAGGTCAGGAGATTCTGCCGGCAGGATACTTTCGGAAGGAACCACCGGTGAAAAGGGTGTGGCAATATGCAACCTAAACTTATCAGGGCTGAGTAAGGATGATAATGGCTTCCGGCCATTCACTGCTTCGTTTGACGGGAATGATTCTGTTGAGGCAGCCTCTGCTGAATTAAATATAAGGGACGCTTCACTTATCATGGAATGCAGCGAAGCAGACAGCGTAAAGACCATTTCCTTAAAGGCTGAAAAATTTGAAAACGGCAAGATGGTCCCGGCCGGGGGAGAAGTCGTGAATGTGTATGTTCCCCGAATGTTCAGTATGTTGCCGGTTGGAGAGGTTACACTTGACGATAACGGAACCGGTTCCGTCGAATTCCCATCCGACCTGCCGGGAGATCTGAATGGCAACGTGTACGTGATAGCGAGATTTGAAGAGCACCCCGAATTTGGAAATATTGAAAGGAAAGAAGTCAGGAAGTGGGGTGTGCCTTTTGTTGCCACAAACCATACAAGCAAAAGAGCCCTCTGGACAAAAACAGCGCCCAAATGGATGATTTACACACTGACAATTTTACTTGCCGGAGTGTGGAGCCATTATCTTTTTTCAATCATCAGCCTCATACGTATCAAGCTGGATTCCAGGAAAAAAAAGGTAGCAGTAAATAAATCTGAAGAATATTTCAATAAACCGTGATCTTTTTGCACGGAAATTGTATTTATGTTAGTACTAATTTAAATTTCTGACTATGAAAACAATGAAGCTTTTTTTGGCTGCTGTTACACTGGTAGCTTTCACTGCCACCACTGTTGCCCAGGAGAAATCGAAACCCTGGCCTGTTCCTGATAAGGAAAAGAATATGAAGAACCCTGTAGCAAAGGGTGATGCAAGTAACAAAGCCGGCATGGCTCTTTATAACAAGAACTGCGCTTCCTGCCACGGCAAAGTCGGTCTTGGCGACGGAGTAAAGGCAAGAGCCCTGAAAACATTCCCCGGCGACTTCTCAAAGGCCGATTACCAGAACCAGACTGATGGTGAACTTTTTACAAAAACCAAACAGGGCAGGGGTGAAATGCCAAAATATGAAGGCAAGCTTGCGGATAACGATATCTGGAATATCGTCAATTACACAAGGACTTTCAAGAAATAAGCTTTCAGTAGTCTTCGAAGACAGGTTACAGGATTTGTAACCTGTTTTTTTTTGCTTTGTCATCAACCACGCAGCCATCATTCCGAGAATTTACATAAACATTCCTGCACTCCACACCTGAGCGGCGAAAGCTTGTAAAGTGAAGACCTCCGGGGAGGTGCAGTATTATATGATTTAGAGAATAATGTTACCGGCGACAGTTATATTGAGAGGATTATCCAACAAAAAAGCCGGACGATTGCCCGGCTCTTTTGTTATGGTTTAAAGTATTGTTACAGCTTCTCTATCGAGTTCTGAAGCAGAGCTTTTGTGTAATTGAAGTTGTGTATTCCCATGCTGAAATCCCTGAGCGCCATCTGGAAGTTGATCATAGCACCCATCTGGGCATTTGTAAGTGAGGGGAATACAGGAAGTGCGTTGTTTGCATCTTTCTGAGCCTGTGTCCATGAGTTTGATGGTGCAGGGTTTTTCCATACTCCTGCTGCATTGGAGGAAGGATCGTAGATGTTCAGGTAGCCATCGTAGTTACCCGTTGTTTTGCCTGCCCAGAGATTTGCTTCAGGATCGGCCTCTGAATGCAGGATGGGTGTGGTTCCGCCTGCGGCATTGATCTTTGCAGCCAGTGCATCAAGAAGAGTTTTAATCTCGGCCCTTGGAGTTTTCCATAATGTTGTAGAGGCGCTCGTGATCGGTGTCGAATGGCATCCTGCAACATTACATCCGTTGAAATTGTCTTTCGCATAGAAAGTATGACCTCCTGTTCTTCCACTGACTTCAGCCATATGGCAGTCTTCACATGAAGCTTTAGACGTATGTGCTGAGTTTGTATATGCCAGCGATCCCTGGAATTCAACTCCGCCTTTTCCCGCAAACACAGCACCTGCAGTTCCGTAGTGGACATGGGTCCTGTATGAAGGTATGACGGTATTTGGTGCGGCATTGCCAACTGTGCTGCTGTAGAATACGGTGGTTGGGTTGGCAGCCATTGCTGTGTAGTCAACAATATCGCCGTTCGACAGGGTCGAGCTCTTGGTGAGAGGCCTCGGCTGGTGACATTTTACACAAAGATTGCTCTTGCCGCCGTCCTGTGTGAGGTCTATGGTCTTCGTACCTTTCCACATAGTCATTGCTACAGGTGCAGTCGTTGTGAGAGGATAGAAGTCATCAAATGTGTATGATGTGTGCAGGCTGTCGTGGCACATGAAGCAATTGAATTCACCGAGAGCATGAGAAGCGGTGGTGGCATAATCATTGCTGTATTTACCAGTGGTTGCATTCAGGGTAAATGTAGCAGGAATATTATTCTGGCTTACATATTTGAATGCTTCCGAGGCATGGCACGGAGTACAACCGGTATTGCCAGCTTCCTCAAAGGCAGCTTCACCGAAGGCGTGTTTTGAAAATTCCCACTCGGTTGATTTCTGCTCAACCACTTTGGAATTATGGCACTCCTTGCAGGATTCATTGGCATCTTTGCCGGAAAGTCCCATCGGCCCTTCACATGACGAGAGAATCAGGCTGGCAGGAATAATAAACGAAAATAGTTTTACGAGATTTTTCATATATTTTTTACAGGTTTAAATTCACAACGCAAGCTAAAGAAAAACAGTGTTATCATATTAACAATGCAACTGATATTTGAGATTCAAATAATTGATACATACTTTCTTTGAATATGATATTTGTCAATTTATATGATGATTTATATTAATTTTGTATTTATTCGCGCGCGATTACTTAACCACTGAACTTATGCCCATTCATAATTTGTCCGATTGTGCGAATTGCACAGGTAACTGGGAGAATTTCAGGCTTCTGAAAAAAGAAGAAATGCAGCTTGTAGAAAGTAGCCGTTATGAAGCTGCATTCCGCCCCGGAGAAATGATGATCAAACAGGGGTCCCCAGCAACTCATGCACTCTTTATGGCCAATGGCATGGCAAAGACTTATATTGAAGGTATTGCCGGGAAAAATTTCATGATGGGCATAGCCCTTCCCGGAAGGATGATATTGAGCCCGGGTGCTTTTACAACATCGAGACATACCTTCTCAGTCGCTGCAATAACCAAGGTTAAAGCATGTTTCATCGGCTTCGATACGCTGAAGCAGGTTATCAGGAGCAATGGCATTTTTGCCGAAAGCCTGCTCACCGATATGAGCTTCAAATCCCTCAATACGCACAGGCGGATGGTCAACCAGTCACAAAAAAGGATGTCGGGCCGCCTTGCAGAAATCCTGCTTTATTTTGCCGATGATGTTTTTCATAATGATGAATATGAAATGATCCTGTCGCGGCAGGAGCTTGGCGAGCTGGCTGGAATGGCCAAGGAATGTGTCGTGAGGATCCTGAAAGAATTTGAAGAATCAGGAGTCATCAGTTCAAAATCTTCCGGCTTAAAGATCCTTGACAGGGAAAAACTCACTTTGATATCCGAAAAAGGCTGATATTTGCCTTTTATTTTAAAAATCCATACTGATTCATGAAATATCTTAAATTCCTGATCTCACCCGCTTTTATGGGTATACTCTTTGTTGTCTTTGCAGCTTCGATGGCAGTTGCAACTTTCGTCGAAAATGATTTCGGCTCTGCGGCAGCATACGGAATGGTGTACAACACAAGATGGTTCGAGCTCATACTTCTTTTGCTTGCAATTAATCTTGTCGGCCAGCTCTTCATGTTCAGGCTTTTCAGAAGGTCGAGGCTGACGGGGGCACTCTTCCATCTGTCATTTATTGTAATGCTCGCAGGAGCGGCAATAACCAGGTACACAGGATGGGAAGGAAGTATCCGCATCAGGGAAGGCGAAGAGCAGGCCAATTGCTTCACTTCTGATAAATTCCTTGGCTGGAAGATAAGCGACCAAAACGGCACACAGCTCAGCTCTCATTCGCAAAAGTTTTCAATGAATTCATCAAAAGCTGAAAGATTCAGAAAAAAAATCTCTGCCGGCAACAGCGAATACACTGTTGCTCTTAAATCGGTAGTCCCCAATGCTTCACAGGAACTTGCCGATGATCCGGACGGTAAACCTGTCGTTTCATTTATCATCATGAAAGGTCAGGATATGAGCGGCGATGATCTGGTGCTGGGCAAAGGAGATCTGAAAACAGCGAACGGGATTACAATTGGTTTTGAATCAGGTGCAACGGCAGATCTCAGGGTCGGAATCGATTCAGGTAGGTTTGTTGTCAGCTCTGCCGGAGGTTTATCCGCAATGAACATGATGACAAGGGAAGTGATCAACACGGTTCCTGGACAACAGCTGGAACTGAAAAAGATGGAGGTGCTGACCGTTAAAAACGTGAAAATAATAGTGAGGGGAATGTCTCTTTCTGCATCACCGAAACCCGTTGCAGTCGATCCGTCACAGGAAAACACCGGCAGGAATGCTTATATATTTAATATTGCAGGTTCAGGATCTTCAAAAGATGTTTACCTCTGGCAGGATGTGTCTTCCGATACAGCTTCGGTCAGGACAGGGTTTGACAATAAGAGGGTTGAAATCACATACGGTTCCTCTGTCGTTTCGCTTCCATTCAGCATCAGGCTGAACGATTTTATTCTCGAAAGGTATCCGGGTTCGAACAGTCCGTCGGGATATAAAAGCGACGTAACCCTGCTGGACAAAAATGAGAACGTCGAAAAACCTTTCATGATCTTTATGAACAACATTCTTAAATATAAAGGCTACCGTTTTTACCAGTCTTCATACGACCGGGATGAAAAGGGAACCGTCCTTTCAGTCAATCACGACATTGCCGGCATGATGGTTACATACACCGGATATGCCTTGCTTTTCCTGTTCATTATTCTTTCAATGCTTAACAGGAATACCCTTTTCCACAGGGCTGATGCAGGTTTCTGGAATTCAAAGCTCAGGAAAGCTTTACCTGCCATTCTTCTCTTTCTTGGTTTCGCAGCTTTTGCACAGGCCCAGGGACAGAGAATTATACCTGGCCGGGCTGCGGCTGATGCTTTCGGAAAAACTCTTGTTCAGGATCAGAAGGGAAGGACCAAGCCGCTGTATACTCTCAGCAGCGACATTCTCCGCAAAGTGACAAAGGAAAATAAATTCGAAGGCCTTACTCCGGTGCAGGTCTTCCTTGGAATTAACCTCGACTTCGATCACTGGAAAGATGTGCCGCTGATCAGCATAGGAAACAATGACCTTCGCAAAAAGATAGGCATTTCAGGGAACAGGGCTGCTTTTTCCGATATCGTTAACTTAACCACCGGGGACTACAAGATTTCATCTGAAATAAATTCTGCTTACAACAAAGCGCCGGGCGAAAGGTCAAAATACGACAAGGAGCTGATGAAGGTGGATGAAAGGGTGAATATTATATACATGATCTATAATGGCAGCTTTGTTCGCTTGTTCCCCCTCCGGAATGGAACACAGGAATGGGGGTCGGTATCAGATGCTCTGAAATTTGCAAAGACATCAGCCGATTCGGTATTTCTCAACGGCATTCAATCGGCCATGTCTGTCACGCTCACAGGCGATAACAAAGATGAAGCCGGGAGGCTTGCTGAAACTGTCAGGCAATACCAGGAGCGTTTTGCAGGATATTCCCTGCCGGCTGCCTCAAAAACAAACGCCGAAACATTGTACTACAGGCTGAACATTTTCGAAAAATTGTTTCCTTTTTATGCCACCATAGGACTGATAATGATGACTGTTCTGATCATTGCCGTCATCAAGGGGAAGCAAAGAAAATCGCCTGTGTACAGGTTAGTGGTGTGGCTTTTGTTTGCCGGATTTCTGTTCCACACGCTGGGGTTCGGGATCAGATGGTATGTTTCGGGGCACGCACCGATGAGCAACGGTTATGAATCGATGATCTTTATTTCGTGGGTAACTCTTCTCGCAGGATTCCTTTTCAGCAGAAGATCTGTGTTCGCACTTCCGGCAACTTCAGTGCTTGCTTCAATGACGCTGCTTGTGGCGCATATGAGCTTCATGGATCCTGAAATTACCAACCTTGTTCCTGTGCTCAAGTCATACTGGCTTACGCTTCACGTATCTGTCATAACCGGCAGCTACAGTTTTCTGGGGTTCGGAGCTATACTGGGGCTCATCAGTATAATACTGTTCTCACTTGCAAATAATAAGAACCGGGAAAGGATCTCCGACGCAGTTGACGAGCTGACGGTTCTTAATTATAAAACCCTGACAGTCGGACTTTATTTCCTTACGATAGGAACGTTCCTCGGGGCGATATGGGCAAATGAATCATGGGGAAGGTACTGGGGCTGGGATCCGAAGGAAACCTGGTCGCTGATCACTATAATAGTGTACAGCATAGTCATCCATTCCAGGCTTATACCGGGCATGAAGGATATTTTTACATTCAACATGCTGTCGCTGCTGGCATTTTCATCGGTCCTGATGACATATTTTGGCGTGAATTATTATCTCTCCGGGCTGCATTCCTACGCATCGGGGGATCCTGTTCCGGTTCCGTCATTTGTTTACATCACCGTAATCGCCCTTGCTGCACTGATTCTTTATGCGAACAACAAATACCGGAAAACGGCAACGAATTGAAACAATGCCTATTATCATTGATGCCCTACGGGCAAGCAAGAGGAAATATCTGCCATTGGAGCTATTAACATTAATGCCCTACGGGCAATTGGATCATGTAATCATTATTTTCCCCGTAGGGGATAAATGATAATAGATGGGGTAACCATCCCGCCTGGGCTTGATGGTGAGCCCTATTAACATTGATGCCCTACGGACAAGCAAGAGGAATTCTGCCATTTGAGCTATTATCATTAATGCCCTGCAGGCAAATATGATTATTTGCTCCTCATTTTCCCCGCAGGGGATAAATGATAATAGATGGGATTACCATCCCGCCTGGGCTTGATGGTGAGCCCTATTATCATTGATGCCCTACGGGCAAGCAAGAGGAATTCTGCCATTTGAGCTATTATCATTGATGCCCTGCTGGCAAATCGATCATGTAATCATTATTTTCCCCGCAGGGGATAAATGATAATAGAACATCGGTTGTGATATTATTTATTATTCCCCATAGGGGATAAATGATAATAGATGGGGTTACCATCTCGCCTGGGCTCGATGGTGAGCCCTTAAGGAAATACCTTGCAAAAAGAAAAGGATGTTTTTCGGCTTGCGCCGAAAGCATCCTTATTTTTTTGTGCACAACTCAAAGCAAGCTTTGGTTGCTTCAAAAAAATAAGGCTGGTGCTTCGCACAACAGCCTTTTCTTTTTGGGTGGAAGATGGGGTTCGAACCCACGACTTTTGGAACCACAATCCAACGCTCTAACCAGCTGAGCTACATCCACCGTTTCGGAGTGCAAAATAAGAGCAATTTTTCCATTTAACAAAATCCGGCCATTCAAAAAATGAGAGCATTGTTAAAAAACTGTATTTGCATGGTTCAAAGAAAATTATGCATCAGGACAATTTATTCATGCCAAAGTTGTTATTTAGGAAGTTCAACCAACCCGCATAGGATTGAAGATAAAATTAATAGATAACATCTCAGGTCTCCAGCTCTTTCAGTTGATGAAACCTGTTATCTTCCTGATAATAAGCATCGTTTTCGCTAAAAAGCTGACTCCCGGCGAAGTGGGACAATTCGAGATGTTCATGTTTATTGGGGGATTGATGACGTTTTTCTGGGTTACCGGAATAATTCAGTCACTTCTGCCTTTATATAACAGGAACAAGACTTACCGGATCATGGGGGAAGGTGCAAGGGCAAAATCCCCCGAGATATTCAATGCGTTTCTTTTACTGTGTTTTTTCAGCCTGCTTTTCTTCGTTGCCGGTCATGGATTGAAAAGTCATTTTTCAGTGTTCAGGCAATCGGGCAATGTACCTTACCTGAACCTCCTGCTGCTTTACATACTCCTGAGCAGCCCCGTGTGCCTGATCGAATACATTTATCTTCTGAATAACCGTTCATACCGTATTTTCCAGTACGGACTGTACACCTATACGGCACAGCTGCTGTTGATGATCATGCCGGTGGTTTTCGGGAAAAGCATTACCTGGGCAATATATGGTTTGCTGGGTATAACCGGTATAAGATGGTTATGGCTGATCATCCTTCTGCGGAGGTATACGGAGATGAAGATCTCTGCCGATTTCATGAAAGAGCATCTTTACCTCGGCATACCACTTATTATAACTTCCCTGATTGCAGGCTCTCCCCAGTATATCGACGGTGTGATAATATCCACCGTTTACCGCGATCCCGGGATATTCGCACAATTCCGGTTCGGTGCCAAGGAGTTTCCTCTTGTGCTCATGCTTGCCAATGGTCTCAGCAATGCCATGCTGCCCCAGTTTTCAACCCGTGAAAAAATGAAGGAGTCGCTCGAGAAAATTAAGCTTAAATCCAGGCAGCTCATGCATTTTCTTTTTCCTGCTGCGATCGTGATCATGCTTTTTGCGAGATGGATTTATCCTGTGATGTTCACCGGCGATTACAAAAAGAGTGCTGACGTTTTCCTTGTATATTCCCTGATGATAATTCCAAGGCTGATCTTTCCCCAGACTCCAATAATAGGCAGGAAGAAAACACATATCATTATGGCTGCCGGCGTCCTTGAAGTTGTTCTGAATATACCTCTCAGCCTGCTGATGCTCAAATGGGGCTACGGGCTGGTCGGAGTGGCGCTTTCCACTTTTATCGTTTCAATGATCTCAAGGATATTCCTTGTGGGACATCTCTGGTTAAAAATGAACATCAAACCTTCCGAGTACATCCCCCTCAGGGTCTATTCAATTTACTTCATCCTGATCTCCATAGTCTTTATCCTTATCGACCACCGCATCATCAATATTAAATAAGTACTTAGTCACTCTGGTCACTTTAGTCACTCTAGGCACTTTTTATATATCTTTGGACAACGCCAGTAACCGCCATCACATAATATGGAGATGAATATCACTGAAGTCCGGAGCAAAGGGGAAAAGAAGTTATTTACCGACTTCCCGAAAGAGCTTTATAAAAACGATCCTTTCTGGGTTTGCCCGCTTGATAACGGTATTGAATCTGTTTTTGATCCGGCACAAAATCACGCTTTCCGGAATGGAACAGCCACACGATGGATACTCAGGGATGATGATGACAAAGTTATTGGCAGAGTTGCTGCTTTTGTCGACCGCATCAGGTCACAGGCAAACAGCCAGCCAACAGGCGGACTCGGTTTCTTCGAGGTAATCGAAAACAGGGATGCAGCCTTCAGGCTTTTCGATACTGCGCGTGAATGGCTTTCAGCCCAGGGCATAAAAGCAATGGACGGGCCCATTAACTTCGGGGAGAACGATAATAACTGGGGACTCCTCATCGATGGCTTCATGCAGCAGGGATACGGCATGCCATATAATAAAAGGTATTACAGGGAATACTTCGAAGAATATGGCTTCAGGAATTACTTCGAACAGTATTCCTATCATGTTCCGGTAGACAAGTTCCCCGACAGGATTATGAAGATAGCTGAATGGATATCGAAAAGACCAGGTTATTCTTTCAGGCATTTTGAGCTTAACAACAGCAGAAAATTTGTCGATGATATAGTGGAAATATACAATTCGACCTGGTCTGTTTTCAAGGAGGATTTCACCCCGCTCGATCCGGCTGTCCTGGAGGAATCGCTGAAAAAAGCAGAATTCATAATAGATGAAGAGCTTGTGTGGTTTGCATACTTCAATGAGAAACCGATTGCATTCTTCATACTCTTTCCGGATGTAAACCAGATACTGAAACATCTTAACGGAACGCTCAGCCCGCTTAACATGTTAAGGATCCTGTATTACAAGATTACACACGAGATGACTCGCATGAGGGCAGTTGTCGGTGGCGTTCACCCGAATTATCAGAACAGCGGCGTCGAGTCCGCCATCTTTTTGCATCTGTACCATGTCTTCCTTAAGAAGCCCTGGTACAAGGAGCTCGAGCTCTCGTGGGTGGGAGACTTCAATCCGAAGATGATCGCCATTTACGAGGCCCTCGGTTCGAAAAAAGCCAAGACGCATCTTACTTACCGCTATATGATCGACGAGTCTCTGCCCTTTGTCAGGTATAAGGATGAAATGGCAGCGAAAGGGAAGGTTTGACGGTGTGAAGCTATGACCGAATGTAAAAATTCATTCTATAATTTTGCATTTTGATTTTTGTTAATTACTTTTGCAAGCCAATATAAAAAACACGCATTACAATGAAAAACGGAATTCATCCTGCCAATTACAGATTTGTGGTATTTCAGGATATGTCAAACGGAACCTCTTTTCTGAGCAAATCAACTGCGCCTTCCAGGGAAAAGGTTAAGTGGGAAGACGGGAATGAATACCCCCTCATAAAGCTTGAGATCTCAAATACATCCCATCCTTATTATACAGGTAAGATGAAACTCGTCGACACTGCAGGAAGGGTTGACAAATTCATGAACCGTTACAAGGATCATGTTAATAAGAAGAAATAAATTCCATGACAATTTTGTCAGAAAGGCTCCTTTTAACGGGGCCTTTTCTGTTTCATGAAGGTATGGCACAATCATTGCTTGACCAGTTTTCAGGTCTTAATTAAATTATGTGTAATTTTGGCATTCGCCTGATTAATGTGCAGATCAGGGGGGAGAGAGGTCTTCAGGCGTGATGTTAGGGAGTAATTCAGAATGGATAAGAAATACAGGAAACCGGTCACGGAAATATTCTTACCTGATGTCGTTGACGGCGAAGGGGATATAATACCTATAATAGCGGACGGGTACGATGGGGAAATGGACGATATCGAGATACCGGATACAATTCCCATTCTTTCGCTCAGGAACACTGTACTGTTCCCCGGGGTTGTGCTTCCTATTTCCATTGGAAGGCCAAAATCAATCCAGCTGATAAAGGATGCATATCACAGCGACAAGATAGTTGGCACTGTTGCACAGAAAGATCCTGAGACCGAGGTGCCCAAGTTCAAGGATCTTCATACTGTCGGTACGGTAGGCCAGATAGTCAAACTGCTCGAAATGCCCGATGGCTCGACCACCGCCATAATCCAGGGACGGCGCAGGATGGTTATTAAGGAACTGGTCTCGCATGAACCTTATTTCATGGCCAGGGTAAAAGCCACTCCTGAGACTAAACCCGATCCTGCAAGCAAGGACTTCCTTGCTATCGTCGGCTCTCTTAAGGACCTTTCTCTCAAAATAATAAAGATAAATCCCAATATAAGTCCGGAAGCATCCTTCGCCATCAAGAATATCGAGAACAGCACTTATCTAATAAACTTCATCTGTTCAAATACTGATATCAAGGTCCAGGACAAGCAGAAGCTGCTGGAGATAAACAACCTGCGCGACAGGGGCTTTATGCTTCTCGAATTCCTGGTGCAGGAAATTCAGGTTCTTGAGCTTAAGAATGAGCTCCAGTCGAAGGTGAAGATTGACCTTGACCAGCAGCAGCGGGAGTTCCTGCTTCATCAACAGATGAAGACGATACAGAATGAGCTTGGCGGCAATCCCGTCGAAAAGGAAATAGAGGAATACCAGAAAAAGGCCGACAGCAAAAAATGGAGCCAGGAGGTAAGAAAAGTCTTTGACAAGGAGCTCGACAAGCTGCACAGGCTGAACCCGGCAGCAGCCGAATACTCCGTTCAGGTAAATTATATTCAGACCCTGCTCGATCTTCCCTGGAACGAGTTCTCGGAAGACAATCTTGATCTTAAGAATGCACGGAAAATTCTTGACGCCGACCACTTTGGCCTCGATGAAGTGAAGGAGAGAATTATCGAGCATCTTGCGGTGCTGAAGCTGAAAGGTGACCTGAAATCTCCCATCCTGTGTCTTTTCGGCCCTCCTGGAGTAGGCAAAACCTCCCTCGGCAAATCAATTGCTAGAGCGCTTGGCAGGAAGTATGTCAGAATGTCACTTGGAGGACTGCATGACGAAGCTGAGATCAGGGGTCACCGCAAAACTTATATAGGCGCAATGCCCGGCAGAATTATACAGAGCATCAAAAGAGCAGGATCTTCAAACCCCGTGTTCATACTTGACGAAATTGACAAGGTGGGACAGGATTTCCGGGGCGATCCGTCATCAGCACTTCTTGAAGTTCTCGATCCTGAGCAGAACAGCACTTTTTTTGATAATTTCCTCGAAATGGAATACGACCTTTCAAAGGTCCTGTTCATTGCCACAGCAAATAATCTGGGTACAATAAGTCCAGCCCTTCGCGACAGGATGGAGCTCATAGAGATAACAGGCTATCTGATCGAGGAAAAGATCGAAATAGCAAGGCAGCATCTTATACCCAAGCAGCTCGAGAATCATGGAGTTAAACCTTCACAGCTGAAAATGGACCGGAAGGTGATCGAAGCTGTCATCGACAAGTACACTAGGGAATCAGGTGTTCGCGAGCTCGACAAGAGGATTGCAAAGATAGCCAGGGTAACTGCCGGGAACATAGCCTCTGAAGCTGAGTACAACCCGGTGCTGACCGAAAAGGACCTGAGAGGCATTCTCGGAACGACGAAATACACAAGAGATATTTATGCCGGTAACGAGCAGGCAGGTGTTGTCACAGGCCTGGCCTGGACAGCTGCAGGCGGTGACATACTGTTCGTTGAGACCAGCATAAGCAGGGGATCAGGAAAGCTGACCCTTACCGGGAACCTCGGTGACGTGATGAAAGAGTCGGCGACGATTGCGCTGGAATACCTCAAGGCAAATGCCAGCCTTCTTAACCTTCCCGACGACTTTGCCGAGAAATGGAACATTCACATTCATGTGCCTGAAGGAGCTATACCAAAGGATGGTCCTTCAGCAGGCATCACGATGGCAACTTCAATCGCTTCAGCCTTCACCCAGAGAAAAGTAAAGAAATACCTTGCGATGACCGGAGAAATCACCCTCAGGGGAAAAGTGCTTCCCGTCGGAGGTATAAAAGAAAAAATACTTGCAGCTAAGAGGGCCAGCATAAAGGAGCTGATCCTCTCAGGGGAAAACAGGAAAGATGTGGAAGATATAAAGGAAATATACATCCGCGGACTGAAATTCCATTATGTCGATACCATAATGGAAGTCCTGGAGCTTGCACTTCTCAACCAAAAGGTAAAGAATCCCAAAAACATAACTTTCTGATGAAGAAAACTGCTGTATTTCCCGGTTCATTCGACCCGTTTACGGTCGGTCATGAGTCTGTTGTCAGAAGAGCCCTCGCGATTTTTGACGAAATCATCATCGCCGTTGGTGAGAATGCTGAAAAGAAGAATTTCTTCTCCCTTAAAACGCGCATGGATATCATCAGCAAAACTTTCAAAGGTGAACAGAGGGTTAAAGTCGCGAGTTATTCAGGCCTCACGGTCGATTTCTGCAAGAGTGTGAATGCGGGCTTTCTCCTGAGAGGACTCAGAACTTCAGCAGACTTTGAATTCGAACGCGCCATAGGGCAGGTCAATAAAGCCATGGCGAAAGAAGTCGAGACTGTCTTCCTCCTTACGGCACCGGAGCATTCATTTATTAACTCGACAATTGTGAGGGATGTTCTTAAGAACGGTGGCGATGCCTCAGGCTTTGTTCCTTCCGCAATAAACATTAAGGATTACAGGAAAGCCGACTGAGTGGCCTGATTTTCTTCCCTGAATATTGAATTGTTAATGACATCCATGAGCGAGAGCCATGCTCTTCCTTTTATTTTGCTCAGCTCGTCAGGTAGCAGCCATTCCACTTTTGTTATGCCTTCCTCCACTTCAGGTTCTGTTATCATATCGCCTGAATATTTCATCAGGTACCAGTTTGTCTTTTTAAGGTAAGATATTCCTTCCCAGGAATATGTATGAAAGCTCGGAGGCAGGTGCTTCACGATTGAATGACCTGTTATTCCGCATTCCTCGGCCACTTCCCTTATGGCACATGCAGCCGGTTCCTCACCTTCCTCGACATGGCCTTTTGGCAGGTCGAGCTTCCCCTTCTTCTCTATGAATAGATATTTGCCTGAGATATGCTTCACCAACCCGCCTGCAGCGGCTACTTCGGTAAAATAAATACGGAATATCTTCCACAGGTGCCTTATATCGGGACTAAAAAGATTGATTGAATTTATTGTTGTATCACTTTGAAAATCAGCGATTAATTTGTAAAGAGATACAGTGTCATTGAATTTATGGAATATCGAGTAATTTTGTAACCTGTCGGGTTCGGGGCTCAATGTGATGAACCTGTCCTCAAAATGAACTTTAATCGATTCCATATGAGTATAGCAAAAAAAACAGCCGGATTCCTTTTGCAAATTAACGCAATTAAATTACAACCATCAAGTCCTTTTACATGGGCTTCAGGGTGGAAATCACCAATTTATTGCGATAACAGGAAAACTCTTTCGTACCCCGAGGTAAGGGGATTCATCCGTGATTCCTTCTCTGAAATGATAATCGCGATGTATCCCGGTGCGGAGCTGATTGCAGGCGTGGCCACAGGCGCAATAGCCCACGGAGCACTGGTCGCAGACAAAATGGGTCTCCCTTTTATCTATGTAAGATCGGGAGCAAAGGAGCATGGCCTGGGCAATCAGATTGAAGGTTATTTCAAACCGGGACAGAAGGTTGTAGTCGTCGAGGACCTCATTTCCACCGGCGGGAGCAGCCTTAATGCCGTAAAAGCATTGCGTGAGGCCGGATGCGAAGTGTTGGGCATGGCTGCTATCTTTACCTACCAGTTTCAGAAGGCGGCCGATGCTTTTGCTGCTGAAAACTGTAAACTTGATACCCTCAGCAATTATTCTGTTCTTGTTGAACAAGCCCTCAGTACAGGGTATATCGGGCAGGCAGAAGTGGAGACGCTGAAAAAATGGAGGGAAGATCCGGCGAGTTGGAAATAGTCCATGAACTCACCCCCTGGCCCCCTCTCTACTTCGTAAAGATGGGGTAAGCCTGCGGGTCCCCCTCTATGCCCCGCAGAGAGGGGGAACAAAAGGGGGTGAGTTCGTGTGTAACAAAGACGATTTAACAATTTAATTATAAGTTTGTTAGATTATTAACAATTCTCCAATTCTCAACCTTATGGACCACTACGAAAGCCGAACCGCCAAATCGGGATGCACGCCCGAGGATATTTATGGTTTTGTTACGGATATCCGCAATTTTAAACGGTTCATACCTGCAGGGTCGGTGAACGACTGGCAGGCCGATGCTGATACCTGCAGCTTCAATGTTTCGCACCTTGGAAGCGTTAAAATGGGAATAGACGCGAAGGAGCCATACAGCCTTGTTTCCTTCCGCGGTACGGCAATGAAGAATAATCATTTCGAGATGCATCTCCATATAAACCGCACTGAAGATAACACTGCGGCTGTGCATCTTGAACTGAACACCCAGCTTAACCCCTTCATCAAAATGGTTGCGGCAAAGCCCATCGGCCAGTTCCTTGAGATGATTGCGGGCAGAATCGAGAATTTCGATTGCTCAGAGCTCACAAGATGAATTCGACCTCCTTGAAGTAATATTTAATCTTCTTTCCGTTTCTTTTCTCAACAGTCATCCTGCCGCCTGTATCAACCGATAGGATGCGACCGGTAAAATCTCCGCCTTCATCACGGAATGAAGTCCATCTTTCGGCTCTGAAAAGCATGGAGCTATAATCCTTTTTTATTTTACTGAATTTTCGTGTCAGGATCATGTTGTAACGATAGTCCAGGCAGGCTGCCAGATCTTTAAGCACCGATTCAGCCGGATACTCTGTCGCGGTGATCATCTTCATCGAGACAGGGTTGGGAGCAGTGCCGGTAAATTTCTCCTGGTTCACATTCAACCCGATTCCAGCAATCATGTATATTAACTTGTTCCCCATTGTCGAGCTTTCAATGAGAATACCTGCTATTTTGTCATTGTTTACATAAATGTCATTCGGCCATTTGATGGAAACGCCCTTGAGAATTTTGTTGAGGTAATCCGATATCCCCAGGGAGATTGCCATTGATACCAGGAACTGGTTTCCAGGCGTTATATTTTCAGGATAGAGTATTATGCTGAATAACAGGTTCCTGCCATACTCGCTTTCCCATTTATTTCCCGGCTGGCCTCTTCCCGCGCTCTGGAAAAATGTGCGGATTATGGTGCCCTCCTGAGGTGATTCAGATGATAAAAGGTTAATGGCATGGGAATTTGTTGATGTCAGTGTGTAGAAAGTGAGTATTTTTGATCCTATAATCATGTAATTCATTAAATTAGCTGATGTATAACTTTTTGCAGCTATGAGTGTTATTGGTTTTGGCATTGAAATTGCACATCAAAGTAATCATAAAAAATAATACCTTTGCGACTTAAATATCAAACTGATAAATTATTAATGAAGAAAAAAACCGGCGAAGCCGATCTCCTTTTAACAAGTGTGGAAAAGGGAATATTTGAGAAAAGCGGACAAAACGTACTTAAGATAGATTTAAGAAAACTTGAAAACAGGATCACCGATTATTTTGTTATATGTCATGCAGCTTCAACAACACAGGTAAGCGCAATATCAGATTCGATTGACGATACCGTGAGAAAAGAGGCAGGCATTAAGCCTCTGCATGTAGAAGGACTTGATAATAATTTCTGGGTTCTTATCGATTACGGAGAAGTTGTTGTACATATTTTTCTTGAAGAATACAGGAATTTTTACAATCTCGAATCATTATGGTCCGATGCTGACATTCAGGTTTTGGAAGACAGAATTTAGCGGAAACAGAAATTATGGCAGATAACAATAACGAGGGAAACGGAAAAAAACCCGACAACAAGCTCCCGAAATCACGGTTCAATTCGAACTGGATCTTCGCTATACTTGCTTTTTCCCTTATCATCTTTCAGGTTTTTTACGGAGGAAAACCGGCCCAGAAAGCCACAAAGGGCGAGATTAAGGAAATGATCAACCGGCATGATGTTGCCAAAATAGTTGTTGTCAACAAGGAGTTTGCCGAAATATACCTGACTGAAGATGCTATTAACTCGGGAAAGTACCCGAATGTCAAGAAGCCCGGAACAGGGTTCGGAATGTCGGCTGTTAAACCCAGCTACACATATAATATCGGTGACATAAGCACTTTTGAACCTTTCGTCATCGATGCCCAGAAAGAAGCGGGATACACAGAAGACCAGCTCATCTACCCGGAGATCGTAACAAGGAAAAACTACCTTATCGATATTCTCTCGTGGCTTCTCCTGCCGGCCGTACTGATCATATTCTGGATATATATGATGAGGAGGATGTCCGGTGGTGGTGGCGGTGGCGCCGGCAATATCTTCAACGTAGGGAAATCGCGTGCCCAGATCTTCGACAAGGATACGAATGTAAAGCTTAACTTCAGCGATGTGGCAGGCCTTGAGGAGGCAAAAACCGAAGTGATGGAGATTGTCGATTTCCTCAAGAATCCGAAAAAATATACCAGCCTTGGTGGTAAAATACCCAAGGGCGCATTGCTTATCGGACCTCCGGGTACCGGCAAGACCCTGCTTGCGAAAGCTGTTGCAGGAGAAGCCAATGTGCCGTTCTTCTCGATATCCGGCTCCGATTTCGTGGAGATGTTCGTAGGAGTGGGAGCTTCCAGGGTGCGCGATCTTTTCAAGCAGGCCAAGGAGAAAGCTCCATGTATTGTGTTTATCGATGAGATCGACGCAGTAGGCCGTGCAAGGGGAAGGAACATCAATTTCGGTTCCAACGACGAGCGTGAAAATACGCTTAACCAGCTTCTCACCGAGATGGACGGGTTCGGAACGAACATGGGTGTGATCATCCTGGCTGCCACAAACAGGGCAGACATACTCGACAGGGCCCTGATGCGTGCAGGCAGGTTCGACCGGCAGATCCATGTCGAACTTCCTGACATCACCGAAAGAGAGGCCATTTTCAAGGTCCACCTGCGCCCGATCAAGCTGGAGAAAAACTTCGATATAGGATTTCTTGCCAGGCAGACCCCGGGATTCTCAGGAGCTGACATTGCCAATGTTTGCAATGAAGCTGCCCTCATCGCTGCAAGAAAGAACAAGACGGTAGTTCAGAAACAGGATTTCCTCGATGCCGTAGACCGCATTGTGGGAGGACTCGAGAGAAAGAACAAAATAATATCACCCCTCGAGAAGAAGACTATCGCTTATCATGAAGCAGGCCATGCAACAGTGAGCTGGCTTCTCGAACATGCAAGCCCTCTGCTCAAGGTGACGATCATACCGCGTGGCAGGGCCCTCGGCGCTGCATGGTACCTTCCGGAAGAGAGACAGCTTACAACCGGTGAGCAGATTATGGACGAAATGGCCTATGCTCTCGGTGGCAGGGCATCGGAAGAGCTGGTATTCAGCAAAGTTTCCACGGGCGCGCTCAACGACCTCGAAAAAGTGACCAAGCAGGCTTATGCCATGGTGGCATTCTTTGGAATGAGCGAACGCATAGGGAACATCAGTTTTTATGATTCCACAGGCCAGTCAGATTTCGGCTTCACCAAACCTTACAGTGAAAGAACTGCCGAAATGATCGACGAGGAGGTGAAAAGGATTGTCGCCGAGTCATACGAAAGGGCAAAACAGGTTCTTTCGAGCAACATGAAAGGACTGACGGAGCTCGCAGAGCTGCTCCTGGAAAAGGAAGTCATATTCAGTGAAGACCTCGAGCGCATTTTCGGTAAGCGCAGGGCTGACGCACTGAAGGAAGAAAGGGAGGCTGAGCTTAAGAATAAGCGGAACGGGTCACCAGATCTGACGGATAACACAAAGGTGCAGAAAGAGGAAATTCCATCCGAAACACCAGCGGAAAAAGAGAAAGAAAAAGAATAGAGCCTTGAATAATTTCTACACACGTACTCTTACAGGCGCAGGTATTGTGTTGTTTATTCTTGGAGGATTCTGGCTTCATCCATATACTTTCTTTGCAGCGGGGCTCATACTGCTGACGGGGTGTGTCTATGAATACTTTCAGATCATCATTGGCACCGGTGCGAAACCCCAGGTTGCAACAGGACTTATCATCAGCGCTTACCTGTATACTGCTTCCACATTGATTGCCAGGGGATCAGCCGGTTTCCGGCTCTTCATTATCCTGCTGGCATTTATTCCTGCAGCAATAATCATGGAAATATTTCGCAAACAGCAGAACCCGTTCAATAACCTTGCACAGACCGTTTTCCCGGTTCTGTATATAGCCCTGCCGTTCTCGTTATTTCCGTTTTCGGCATGGAATCATGAAGGGCTGAAAACCATTTTAGGGAATGACACGTTCCTGTTTTCCCCGGCCCTGGTGATCGGATTTTTCATCCTTATCTGGGCCAACGATACCGGGGCGTATCTTACGGGTGTAACCATGGGACGGCATAAGCTCCTCGAGCGGATCTCACCGAAGAAAACCTGGGAAGGGCTGGCAGGCGGGTTATTGCTTTCTGTCGTTGCAGGCTTTTTTCTTCCGGACCTGATAGGTATGACAGGAAAGGCCGGATGGATAATTGCTGCTCTCATTACCGGCGTTGCAGGCACATTTGGCGACCTTGCCGAATCGATGCTCAAAAGAAGCGCAGGAGTGAAGGACTCCGGTTCAATTCTTCCGGGGCATGGCGGATTTCTCGACAGGTTCGACAGTACAATTATGGCCTTCCCTCTTGTATATCTATTTGTTACTCTTTTTGGGAGATTCTGAGTTTTGATTAGTTTTGTGCAAAATTTCTGAAATGAGTACTATTAAGGAAGGACAGA
The DNA here is from genome assembly GCA_035299385.1 of Bacteroidales bacterium. Classification (GTDB taxonomy): domain Bacteria; phylum Bacteroidota; class Bacteroidia; order Bacteroidales; family VadinHA17; genus LD21. Next base: position 26,273 of record DATGWQ010000348.1, read on the forward strand.
AGATCAGAAGAGTTACCATTCATAAGGAGGGTTACAAGATCCTTGGCTTTGGTTTTCTCATTCTGGTTTTGCTTAATATCCTCGTTCATCTCTTATGGACGCACAATCAAATCTTAACCTGGTCTTTCATTGTGTGCTCATCGATGCTTTATGTTTTCCTCCTGTTTTTTTTCAGGCTTCCTGCACGGCATTTTGAAGCGGATCCCGGACTCATTATTGCACCAGCTGACGGGAAAGTTGTAGTAATAGAAGAGACATTCGTCAATGAATACTTCAACGACCTGCGATTGCAGGTTTCCATATTCATGTCGCCGTTCAATGTTCACTGCAACAGGTATCCTGTCTCCGGAAAGATCAAATATGTATGTTATCACCCTGGAAATTATATGGTTGCATGGCATCCAAAATCATCTGAGCTCAACGAGAGAAGCACTGTTGTCATTGAAACGGACGATGGTACTGAGATCATGGTAAGGCAGATTGCAGGGGCGGTAGCCCGCAGGATAGTTACATACTCGAAGCAGGAACAGGATGTCAAGCAGGGAGGCGAACTTGGTTTTATTAAATTCGGCTCAAGAGTCGATATATTTCTTCCGCTTGGTACCGAGCTCGAAATACCCATTCTGCAGCAGGTAAAGGCAAATAAAACTGTTATAGCAAGGATCTGATACCATATGACAAGAAGAGACGAAGATACAATCAGCATAACCGGCGATGTGAAATGGATCGGGATCCGTGATTATGATATCCGGACATTCGATATCGTGATGACAACTGATTTCGGCACTACATACAATTCTTTTTTTGTAAATGCCCGTAAAAAGGCAATCATCGAAATTGCCAAGGAGAAATTCAGCGACACCTACTTCAGGAAACTGGAGTCCCTGGTAAACCCGGGAGATATAAGCTACATCGTTGTCGATCACACCGAACCCGATCATGTCGGGAGCCTGGGGAAGCTGCTCAGGATGGCTCCTGACGCGATTGTTGTGGGAAGCGGTAATGCAATAAGATATCTTGAGGATATAGTTAATTTTCCTTTCCGCGCTCTAACAGTCAAGGATGGCGACACACTCGACCTTGGCGACAAAAAGCTGAGGTTTATCGCTGCCCCGAACCTTCACTGGCCCGATTCAATGTATACCTACCTGGAAGAGGACAGGATCCTTTTTACTTGTGATTCTTTCGGAGCCCATTATTGTACTGAAGATATATTCAGCCAATTCACCCCTGAATACAATGCAGCATTCAAATATTATTTTGATGTTATCCTGAGGCCTTTCAGCAGGTTCATGCTGAAGGCAATCGAAAAGATCAGCCCCCTGGCAATCGACTGTATTTGTCCCGGGCATGGACCAGTGCACCGCGGGGAAAGCATCAGGAAGGCCGTTGACCTCTCCCGGTCCCTGGCACGCGAATACATTGAAGTTACACAGAACACGGCTTCGAAAAAGGTGCTTGTGACATATGTTTCAGCTTACGGTTATACAAAGGAAGCTGCAGGCATTATAGCTTCGGGCATCAGGGAAAAGGACGGGATTGAAGCTGAAGTCGTCGATATCGAAAATATATCGCCGGCCGATCTTGAAGGGCTTATTATCAGATGCCGGGGAATCCTTATCGGCTCACCTACGATCAATCAGAATACACTGCTGCCGGTTTATACCCTTTTTGCACTCGTCAACCCGATACGTGACAGGGGAAAGCTAGCCGGTGCTTTCGGATCTTTCGGCTGGAGCGGTGAAGCTCAGAAGATCATAAGCGAAAACCTCCGTCAGCTCAAGCTGAATGTATTTGATGGTAACGGCTCGTTCAAATTTTCACCCGCTGCAGGAGAGAAGGAACAGGCCCTCAGGGAATTCGGACGGAATTTCGCAGAGAAGCTGCTGGAAGAATGTAAATAATCAAAAACGGTTATATTCAGCTGTTCCGGCGTTGCATGC
>DATGWQ010000349.1:0-38548 GCA_035299385.1 Bacteroidales bacterium
CTAACACGGACAATAAAAAACATTTTTTTGTCACGGTTTTTGCAGTTTGTTCCTGCACCGAATAAAAATCATCTTGCTTTTGTACCCGGATACCCGCATCAGCCCGCTTAAAGACTTTTGTACCGTGACAGATTTCTTAGTCCGACCATATTTGTACCGCGACACTGCACCTGGCGGCTTCGACCGAGTTTATTACCATGACAGATCACTTCCACAATAGTGTTTGTACCGCGATTACACACGTCCGCAGAAAGATTGTACCATGATGGCAAAAACCGCGCCATGCCTCGCTTCCGACGGCCTTATGAAACCGTGACGAAAACTTAAGATTCTACTGACGGCCTTTGGTCGCTTGGCACCAAAAACGTTTTTTTATTGCCGGGCCGTTAGCTTGCACCCGGGCATTGCAGCAGAAAGAGAGATTCTACTCTTAATAAAAAATTGTAAATTTGCTACATGAAACAGAAAGATAGTCATATTGCATCATTAATTCGTGATCGAATCAAATCAGTGGATCCGAATGCGCAAGGAATTATCTTTGGTTCTCGCGCAAGAGGTGATGCCAGAAAAGATTCAGATTGGGATATCTTGATCCTGACCGATTATCCTGTTACTATGAAAGTCGAAGATGACTTCAGAGACAAACTTTTTGATTTGGAATTAGAAATTAGTCAAGTACTCTCCATTTTCATTTACCAGAAAAGCGACTGGAATACAAGACACAAGGTAACTCCTTTGTACGCAAATATAAAAAAAGAGGGAGTACTTTTATGAACGACCCACTTAGACAAGATTATATTGACTATCGAATCAAAAGTTCAAAAGAGGCTTTTGAATCAGCAGAACTACTTGCCAATAATGGACATTGGAATGCGGCAATAAACAGACTTTATTATTCCTGCTTTTATGTAGTTTCTGCACTCCTCTACAAGAATAATATTAATGCAAAGAAACATAGCGGATTAAAGCATCAATTCGCTCAACATTTCATTAAAACTGGTCTTATTGAAAACAATACTGCAAAAATATATCTTCGACTATCAGACTGGAGAAATAGAAGCGACTATGATGACTTCGATGATTTTAACGAAGAAAAGACCATGCCACTTTTTAGACCAGTAGAGAATTTTATTAATGCAGTTTTGATTCTGATCGAAGACAAATAGGCACAAGCTAACACGGACGGTAGTGGTAATTTTTTTGTCACAATTTTTGCATTTAGTTCCTGCACCGAATTAAAATCATCTTGCTCGTGTACCCGGATACCCTCATCAGCCCGCTTAAAAGTTTTTGTATCGTGACAGATTCCTAGCTCCGACCTTGTTTGTACCGCGACACTGCACAAGGCGGCTTCGACTGTATTTATCACTGTGACAGATCACTTCCCCAATAATGTTTGTACCGCGATTACGCACGTCCGCATTAAGATCTACCATGATGGCAAAAATTGCGCCATTTCTCGCTCCCTGCAGCCTTATGAAACCGTGACGAAAACTTAAGATTCTACTGACGGCCTCCAGTCGCTCAAAAACAAAAACTACCACTCACCGCCGGGCCATTAGCAATTATGTGGATCACTGCCCTTCTAATATCCTGACTAAAAATATTGTATATTTGCTAAGTGACTGGTCAGATATGATAGAAGATAATCAAATAGTTGAAAAAATAAAAGTCATTGCTCATCAATTTCTTCCAGATGCTCAGGTTCTACTATTTGGTTCCCGAGCAAGGAATGATGCCAGAACTGATAGTGATTACGATATTTTACTGATTATCAATGAGACATTATTGCCAAAAGAGAAGATTCAGATTATTTCAAAAATAAGAAAAGCCTTAGTTCAACTGGAGATTCCTATTGATGTTCTAATTCAGAGCAGAAGTGAGATTGAAAAAAAGAAGAATTTACCAGGTCATATAGTTCGGCGCATTATCAAAGAGGCAATTATTCTATGATGACACCAGATCAAAAAGAGTATCTAAGAAACTGGATGTTTAGAGCAAATGAGGATATTGCTTAATTAAATATCTTTCAAAGAATGAATTGGAATCTTATTTGAGTACAATTTGCATGCATGCTCAACAAGCTGTCGAAAAATTTCTTAAGGCATTTCTGGTTTACCATAATATTGATTTCCCCCGAACTCATGATGTTGTTTTTTTGCTAAAACAATGTCAGAAGATAGACCCTGAAGATTTCAATGTTGATCTGGGGAGTCTCCCATCTTATGGATTAAAACTAAGATATCCAGATGATTTTTATATTCCTGATAAAAATGAAACACTGCAAAATATTGAGATCGCAATTAAGATCAAAAAAATTGTGGAAAACAAAGTAAAATTTTAATTCACAATTGCTAACACGGACGGTTGTATTAATAAATTCGTCACGGTTTTTGCAAATAGATCCTGCACCGAATTAAAATCATCTTGCTCTTGTACCCGGATACGCGCATCAGTCCGCTTGTAAAGTTCTATGCCGTGACAGCTTCCTTAGTCCGACCATGTTTGTACCGCGACACTGCACCAGGCAGCTTCGACCGAGTTTCTATACCGGGACAGATTACTAACCCAATAAAGTTTGTACCGTGACACTCATAGTCCGCATCAAGATCTACCATGATGGCAAAAATTGCGCCATTTTTCGCTCCCTGCGGCCTTATTAAAACCGTGACGAAAACGAAAGATCCTGCAGGCGGCCTCCGGTCGCTCAAAAACAAAAACAACTACTCACCGCCGCGCCGTTAGCAGCTATTGAGATCTCACCAGAATTGAAATCTTGGAATGATTTTTGTTCAATATTTATAAGACACACATATAAACCATGAAGAATTTACTAGTCATTATCCTGCTTTTCTCTGCAGTCCTAAGCGCTTGTGAAAAAAGCTCCTACACTCAAGAAAAGAAATCCAGTAATTCCGGAGATTTTCCAACATCCACTAATCCTGAGGATTATCCAACAACCTGCCTTACTCTGGATACAACTTTAATAAAGCAGAAACGAACAGATTACCATAACAAAAATCTATATGTCAGTAGTTCATTGAACACTTTTGGTTTTTGCGATTGGAATGGAGATCCTAAATCCAGGGGTATACCTCCATACAAAGGAGATGTCACAGAATCAGAAGCAAAAGCGATAATTAAAGAATTTGTCTCAAAAAATAGTTCTGAGACAGGTATGAGCAATCTTGAAAACTTTGATTTTTTGAGATCCGAGAAAGACTCGGGCTACCAAGGATCAATTCTTTGGTACTTTCGTTCTCAGAATCAGAAAGTTGACAATATAGAAATTTTGAATTCTTCAATTTTATTTGTTCTCACAAACAAAGGTCTAACAACTTGCTTAGGCAACTGGTATCCAGAGGTATGTGTTCCAGATAGTTTTAATTTTGACCAGTCAAAAGCAAAGTCAACCCTCATTGGGCAGGAAGTCACATATGGAAGCTGGAGCGGCGTAGGGACTTCAAAAACAATTACAGAGAATGATCTTAACGAATGCGATTTTACTACTTTAATTAAACCTGTAGAGTATTCAGATAAGATTGAACTCCGAGTTTGTTGGAAAATTTATGCTTCCAGAATTAATTACATTTTTTATGTTGATGTAATGACTGGTGAGCTTATTAGTAAAGGATCAACAATATTCTATTAAAAATAACAACTGCTAACACGGACGGTAGCATTAATAAACTCGTCACGGTTTTTGCAGTTTGTTCCTGCATCGAATTTAAATACAAGTAATCTTAAACCCGGACACGCTCATCGACCCGCTTTCAAACTTTTGCACCGTGACCAATTTCTTAGTCCGATTATGTTTATCGCGCGACACTGCACAAACCGGCTTCGCCCCAGATTTTAAACCGTGACAAATTACTAACCCAATAAAGATTGTACCGCGACACTCATTGTCCGCATTAAGATTTACCATGATGGCAAAAACCGCGCCGTTCTTCGCTCCCTGCGGCCTTACTGGCATCGTGACGAAAACGAAAATCCTGCCAGCGGCCTCCAGTCGCTCAGAATCGTTTACTAATGCTCACCGCCGGGCCGTTATTGGCAAGTGCATCCCTGATTGATAGAGAGATAATCCACAAAATTCTTACCTTTGAATAAAATTTATCAAGATGCGCACAGATGCAATTCTAGATAGTATAACAAAAACAATTCACAGCAAGGATCCTTCTGCTCAAGCATATCTTTTTGGATCCAGAGCTCGTGGAGATAATAGACCTGATTCTGATTGGGATATACTTATTCTTGTAAATGATCAATTTGTGACAAACGAGATTGATGATAAATTTAGGAACGATCTCTACAAGATTGAAGTTGAATCTGGACAGATCATTTCAATTTTAATTTATCCAAAGGATTATTGGAAAAATACCTTAAAAATCACTCCATTATATAAGACTATTATAAAAGAAGGGGTTAAATTATGAGCAAGCCCCAGGATACATACGTCAAATATGGATTCAAAAGGGCAGAAGAATCATTTGCTGATGCTCAAATTATGATAGAAAAACATAGCTGGAATTCTGCCATTAATAGATTATACTATGCTTGTTTTTATGCCGTAATTGCTTTTCTACTGAAAAAGGGTCTTGATATTCGATCTCACGATGGAGCCAGAATTAAATTCAGTGATGAGTTTATTAAAACGGGATTAATTGACTTAAATCTTGGCAGACTTTTCAATAGACTATCAGATTATAGGAATAAGGGCGATTATGCCGATCTGTTTGATTTTGATCAAGTTACTGTTCTTCCTCTTGTTGATCAGGTGAAAGATTTCATCACTGAGATAAAAAATCACTTAGAAAAATAATTAACAAACCTGCCAATAACACGGATGGTAGCGGTAATTTTTTTGTTACAATTTTTGCAATTTGTTCCTGCACCGAATAAACATTCACGTAATCTTAAACCCGGACACGCTCATCAGCCCGCTTTCAAACTTCTGTGCCGTGACAAATTCCTTAGTCCGACATTATTTATCGCGCGACACTGCACAAGTCGGCTTCGACTCAGTTTATCACCGTGACAGATCACTTTCCCAATCATGTTTGTACCGCGATTACGCACTTACGCAGAAAGTTTGTACCATGAGGGCAAAAACCGCGCCATGCCTCGCTTCCGACGGCCTTATGTAACCGTGACGAAAACTTAAGATTCTACTGACGGCCTTTGGTCGCTCGGCACCAAAAACGTTTTTTATTGCCGGGCCGTTAGCCTTAATGTGGAGCGCATCAGTGAACCATAAAGGCAGAAAATCTGTTTAATTCGGATTAGAACACTTTAAATCGTAAGATCTTATATTCTAAACAAATGAATAACATAATAAATCCATCATTAACTCCTAAGATTAAGATTGGACGCACAAATATCGAGGTTCTTCCGCTTGGTATTGGTGCGATGACATGGGGCAAGAAAGTCATGATGACAGCTTATGGTGGTACACGTGATCCAGAAGACGAAGAAGAAGCCTTTAAAACATGCCTTGAGGCTGGGATAACTTTCTTTGACACCGCTGAAATGTATGGCTCCGGCAACTCAGAATTGCGTCTTGGAGAACTAGCTCAAAACAGTGAAGCAATCATTGCAACAAAGTATGCACCCTCTCTGCCGTTTATGCCTTTCTTACCCAGACCAGCAAAACAATTACAGAAATCCCTGGATAATAGCCTGATACGTCTCCGCCGATCAAAGGTTGATCTCTATCAGATTCATTACCATGTACCATTAGTATCAAACAAGGCTCTAATGGATCAGCTTGCAGTTGCAGTTAAGAGTGGTAAAACACTAGCTGTCGGTGTATCAAATTACTCGGTAGAACAAATGAGAGAAGCCTATGAAGCTCTCAGAGCTAATGGGATTGCTCTTGCATCAAATCAGGTTCAATATTCTCTTCTTTATCGTAGACCTGAGGTTGATGGTGTTCTCGACGCTTGCCGGGAGTTGGGTGTAACACTCATTGCTTATATGCCTCTTGCCATGGGAGCCCTCACTGGCAAATACAAACCTGGGTCGATTCCATCAGATTGGATGCGAAGACGGATGGGCAATACCTTCCATGATCGGGAAATTAAAGCTTTCACTAAAATAAATAATAAGCTTGCTGAAATAGGGAATCAGTATGGTAAGACTCCAGCTCAAGTAGCGCTGCGCTGGGTGATTGATCGGGGAGCCTTACCAATAGTAGGTGCAAAAAATGCTTCTCAGGCAAGAGAAAACATTGGAGCATTATCTTTCTCGCTGACAAATAAAGATATTACTACCCTTGAGGAATCTACTACTGGCTGGTTTCAAGGACCAAAATGGAAGTATAGTCCTACATATACAGCTACTGATTGAGTGAGCATTAGCTTTGCCGAAACGATTTTAGCTGTATAAATTCTAATAATAAAAAAATCACTAAGGCTAACACGGACAATAATAAACATTTTTTTGTCACGGTTTTTGCAATTAGATCCTGCACCGAATTAAAATCATCTAGCTCTTGTACCCGGATTCCCTCATCAGCCCGCTTAACAGATTTTATACCGTGACAGATCCTCAAATCCGACCGTGTTTGTACCGCGACACTGCACCTGGCGGCTTCGATAACGTTTATCACCGTGACAGATCACTTTATACTATAGTGTTTGTACCGCGATTACTCACTTACGCAGAAAGTTTGTACCATGACGGCAAAAACCGCACCATGCCTCGCTTCCGACGGCCTTATGAAATCGCTAGCGAAAACAAAAAATTTGCACTTGTTCCATTATTAGTTAACTTTGCACAATGGAACAAAAACGGAAATTGATCTTTTTCAAAAACTATTTTGATGATTTCTTCAATTCTTTGTCATCAAAAGTTAAAGAGAAAATTGATTATGTTTTATTCCTTATAACTGTAGCAAACCGGATCCCTACTAAGTTTTTTGAACACGTAACAGGGACTGATGGACTGTTTGAGATAAGAATTGAGTTTGAGAGTAACATTTATAGAATATTTTGCTGCTTTGACGAAGGAAACCTTGTGGTTCTCTTTAATGGATTCCAGAAAAAGAACCAAAAGACACCTCGATCTGAGATAGATAAGGCTCTAAAGATCAAAGAAGCATATTTTAAAGACAAACGAAATGGGAAAGAGTAAAAACATAACGACTTTTGAGGAACATCTTCAGAAACAGTATGGAAAGGTAGGAACCAAGAAAAGAACCGATTTCGATATTAAAGCTAAGTCATTTGCAATCGGCGAAATTATAAAAGATGAGCGGAAGCAAGCAAAGATGACCCAAGAGGAATTGGCGCAAAAGACCGGCACCAAAAAAAGCTTTATATCAAGAATAGAAAACGGACATTCAGATATTCAGCTTTCAACTTTATATAAATTAATAGAACAGGGACTTGGAAAGAAAATAAGCCTTTCCATCCGGTGACCAATTAACAAAACAGCACATAACGCGGACGGTAGTGGTAATTTTTTTGTCACAATTTTTGCAATTTGTTCCTGCACCGAACTAAAATCAACTTGGTCTTGTACCCGGATACGCGCATCAGCCCGATTTCAAAGTTCTATACCTTGATAGATTCCTTTGTCCGACCAAGTTTGTACCGCGACACTGCACCAGGTGGCCTCGACCCAGTTTTTCTACCGGGACATATTACTAACCCTATAAAGTTTGTACCGCGACACTCATAATCCGCATTAAGATCTACCATGATGGCAAAAATTGCGCCATTTTTCGCTCCCTGCGGCCTTACTGGCACAGTGACGAAAACGAAAGATCCTGCCGACGGCCTCCAGTCGCTCAAAAACAAAAACTACCACTCACCGCCGGGCCGTTAGGTGTAACTCGCAGCTTGATTGACATTTCGAGCAGAATTCTTATCTTTGACCCATGAACATAATCGATAAAAATATTGAATCTTTAATTTGCCTTTGCAAAGAACACAAGGTCAAAGAGCTTTATCTGTTCGGATCGATTCTGACTCCAAAATTTAATAAGGAAAGCGATATAGATATGCTAGTTCAATTTGATAATATAGATATTCTCGAATATGCTGACAATTATTTCGACTTTCATGAGAAACTTGAGAAATTGTTTGGTAGAGAAATTGATCTTGTCGAGAACCAAGCAATTCGGAATCCCATATTCAGAATGATAGTAGACCGAGACAAAAAATTAGTCTATGACAGAGAGACAGCTTAAACTTTTATATGATATCAAAATGGCGATTGATGAGATCGATTCATATTTTGAGACCGAAGCTAAAACTTATTCAAATTACAAGACCAATTCTTTACTTCGGCATGCTATAGAAAGAAATCTCGAGATTGTTGGAGAAGCAATGAATCGACTTTTAAAGGAGAAGCCTGAATTTACTATTGAAAATGCCTTAAAGGTAGTAGATTGAGAAATCAAATAATCCATGGATATGATTCAGTCTCCGATGAAAATATTTGGGGTATCGTAACCATACACCTTCCAAAATTAAAATCCGAAGTTAACTCTTTGATAAATAATTAGCTACACCTAACACGGACGGTAGTGGTAATTTTTTTGTCACAATTCTTGCGTTTGTTCCTGCACCGAACTAAAATCAACTTGGTCTTGTACCCGGATACGCGCATCAGCCCGCTTTCAAAGTTCTATACCTTGATAGATTCCTTTGTCCGACCAAGTTTGTACCGCGACACTGCACCAGGTGGCCTCGACCCAGTTTTTCTACCAGGACATATTACTAACCCTATAAAGTTTGTACCGCGACACTCATAATCCGCATTAAGATCTACCATGATGGCAAAAATTGCGCCATTTTTCGCTCCCTGCGGCCTTACTGGCACCGTGACGAAAACGAAAGATCCTGCCAACGGCCTCCGGTCGCTCAAAAACATTTACTAATACAACCGCCGGACCGTTAGGTTTAAGATTTTCTTACAAGATGATGATTACTAACCGAATGACATTCAAAAAACCAACCATAATCCCTTTCTTCGCTGTTATCTTTTGCAGTTGTTCGCATTACTATTATGTCTCTAATGTTCAGAATGTGCCGATGTTCAAAGAGAAGAATGAGTACCGTTTACACGGATCATTTGGATTAGGAACTGGAACTATCTGCTTTGAAGGACAAGGAGCTTATTCAGTAACGAGCAATTTTGGTATTATGACAAATTTTATGTCAGCAAAAGGCATTGAAAATTCTTCGAAAAGCTGGGCTAAAGGAAATTACTTTGACGTCGCAATTGGATATTATAAACCATTGCGAAAATCAGGAGTATTTGAAATTTATGGTGGAGTCGGCGGAAGCAAGCAACACCATCAATATATGGCTGAAAATTATGATCCAAGTAATCCTCTCTACAATAATTCTAATGCCGGTACATCTAATGAATCATTTATTAAAATATTCATTCAGCCTTCTATTGGCATCACATTTAATTGGTTTGATTTTGCCTTCTCAACCAGATTCAACAGATTAACTTTCAATAATATAGAAAATCAAATAGACATAACATCTAACAAACCCGAATTTGATAAACTCTTTTTCACTACTCAAACCAAAAATTTTTGGTTTTTTGAACCTGCTCTAACTATTCGTGGTGGATGGAAATATTTTAAAATTCAATTACAAGGCTCAACCGGAAGTTATCTTAATAATGAGCATTATCAATTTGATCAGTTTCACATTAGTGCTGGAATAAACATTGCCAGTAAAAAGATTTTTAATAGAGGTATCAAAATAACGAGAAATGTACATGATAATAGGATCACCAAACACAAAAAAACTTTTTAATTAATCCTAAACCTAACACGGACGGTAGTGGTAATTTTTTTGTCACAATTTTTGCGTTTTGTTCCTGCATCGAATTTAAATCATCTTGCTCTTGTACCCGGATACGCTCATCAACCCGCTTTCAAACATCTGTACCGTGACCAATTCTTTAGTCCGACCATGTTTATCGCGCGACACTGCACAAGCCGGCTTCGACCAAGTTTTATACCGTGACAAATTACTAACCCAATAAAGATTGTACCGCGACACTTATAGTCCGCATTAAGATCTACTATGATGTCAAAAATTGCGCCATTTTTCGCTCCCTGCGGCCTTACTTGTCAGCGTGACGAAAACGAAAGATCCTGCCAATGGCCTCCGGTCGCTCAAAAACAAAAACTACCACTCACCGCCGGGCCGTTATGTTTAAGCGCGCCTGCTGCAGCGACTGCAATAACCTAACATCCAAGGCAAATCAGCGGGACAGATTTTACTGTTGATCAGGACTTTGCCATCCGGACAAATTATCTAATTGGTTAAATTCTGGACTTCTGCTGCCTTCTTTGAAAAAACAAAAAAGTTTTGGAATAATTATTGCTGTTAACAAATTAACAGAACAAGAAATAATTTTGAATTAAGATTCTAATTTTCGGTGTAAGTCAGAAAATCACAAAAGCAAACGATAACAGGTCATATTCAAAAAATAAATCAAAATTACAAACCCTAAAAACAAATTCTGTTACTTATGAAAAACCTACTTCGAAGACTTACTTTTATTTTAATCTCCCTCTTATTTGTTGCTTGTAACAAAGAGGATACAAAACCTGCACTTTTTGATCATTATCAAAGTGATAAATTCAATGAAAATTTGACGAACGACATTGTTGTAGATTCAAAAAACAATAAATGGATTACATCCTATGCCGGTCTGATGAAGTATGATAATCAAAAATGGATAGTATATAACAAGGCCACATCAATAGCTCCTTCCGACACCCTGTTCGATATCGCCATAGATTCAAAGGATAACATTTATTGCCTGACAATGTCCCAAAAGATTGTTCGCTTTGATGGAAGCAGTTGGTTGACATTAAACAACAAAAATGTTTATGGTCCTACATCTTTATGTGTTGATCATAATGATAATCTTTGGATTGCTGCACATTATGGTCTCTATCGTTTTGATGGCACTGAATGGACTTCGTTTCAAACCACACTACAGTTTACGTATTCAAACCATTGGGCTAATGGAATGATTGCTGATAACAATAATGCAATCTGGATTGCCTGCGAAAATGGTGGTTTAGTGAGATTTGATGGAACAAACTGGACAAACTTTACTGTGAATAAGGATGTTCCAAATGGTATATACAGAAGTGTAGGTGTAGATAATTCTGGCGTTATATGGGTTGGATCTTTGGCGGCAGGAGTTTTTAAGAATCAGGGAAATAGCTTTACAGTACTGAAAAGAGATGAAATGCCATCACTTTGCAATACAATAAATTCAATTGGTTTCGACAAAAATCAAAACTGCTGGCTTGCCACTGAAAAGGGATTGCTAAAGTACAATGGTAGCAACTGGTCTTCATTTTTGGAATATGAATTTTCAGATGGGTTGCCCATTAAATCAATTGCTATAGATCACAACGATGATATTTGGGCTTTAACCGACAACGGAGTCTATAAAATATTTAACTGATACTTAACTGAAATTCTTTAACAAAGACCTAAACATAACACGGACGGTAGCATTAATAAACTCGTCACGGTTTTTGCGGCTTGTTCCTGCACCGAATAAAAATTAAAGTAATCTTAAACCTGGACACGCGCATCAGCCCGCTTTTAAACTTTTATTCCGTGATAGATTCCTTATTCCGACCATGTTTGTACCGCGACACTGCACCAGGCGGCTTCGACTCAGTTTTGCTACCGGGACATATTACTAACCAAGCTTTATTGACACATTCTGGCGCTCATAGAAGACTTATCACCAAATTTATCCATACCTACACAAAAATACATTTTACCGAAAGTAACCTGATAAAAGGCAAAATCCAGATAAGTTTAAACAGCCTCCCGTTATGTTTAAGCCGATTTTGCATGACCCGAAGAACCAAGGAAGATAAATTTAGAATAAAAACAAAAAGTTTCCATATAACGAAACATTTTTGTATATTTGCGGCATGATCGATGATAAGTTTGAAATTGAGTTATTGGAGGATGCCAGGGAGTTTCTGAAGACACTTGATAAGAAGGGCCAGGTACAAAATCATTTTCAACATCGATAAATCAAAGAAAGTTAATGATCCAGAGCTTTTTAAAAACTGGATAACGAAATATGGGAGTTCAGAACAAAATATCAAAAACAACAGTTGAGACTACTGGCATTTTGGGACAAGCGTAACAACAAAAAGTCCTGGTGATTTGCACACATGGATTTATCAAGAAAACGCAAAAAGTTCCAAAGCAAGAGATTGACAAGGCAAGAAGATTAATGAAGTTGTATTTTGAAACTTATTAAAAAAAGAGTCATGGGAAAGAAAGTAAAGAAATATTCTCTTGATGAGATTAAGGACGAGTTCATTGGTAAGAAGGGTTCAAGCGAAAGAGCCGATTACGAATATGAACTTCGTATGGAGGTCCTTGGGGAGCTTATCAAAAAATCCAGGCTTGAAAGGCATATGACACAGGAAGAGCTGGGAGAGCTGGTAGGCGTACAGAAAGCACAGATATCAAGACTTGAGAATAATACTGGCAATGTAACTCTGGCGACTATCTTAAAAGTATTTTCTGCATTGCAAGCAAAAATTAAGATGCAGATAGAACTAGAAGGGAATCGTTTTCAGATAGCATGATTCAGCCGATAGCAATTTTAACAAAGGCCTAAACATAACACGGACAATAAAAATCATTTTTTTGTCACGGTTTTTGCGGGTTAGATCCTGCACCAAATTAAAATCACCTTGCTCTTGTATCCGGATTCCCGCATCAACCCGCTTAACAGATTTTATACCGTGACAGATCCTCTGGGTCCGACCGTGTTTGTACCGCGACACTGCACCTGGCGGCTTCGATAAAGTTTATCACCGTGACAGATCACTAATGCTATAGTGTTTATACCGCGACACTCGTAGTCAGCATTCAGATTTACCATGATGGCAAAAACCGCGCCATGCCTCGCTTCCTGCGGCCTTATGACATCTGAACGAAAACTTGAAATTCTACTGACGGCCTCCGGTCGCTCGGCACCGAAAAACTACCACTCACCGCCGCGCCGTTATAGCCAATGGTAAGAAGAAAATTTCCACCAGAAACTTGCTATTAGGTAAATAATTATTTACTTTTGCAACATAATTCCGATTAAAACTGGCAAATGAAATGTTCTGAGCTATATAAGATCCTGACCAAAGATGGGTGGTATCCAGTTTCGCAAAAAGGATCTCATGTAAAACTAAAACACAATATAAAGCCAGGCTGTATAATTTTTCCCAATCATGGTAACCAAGAAATTGGCAAGGGTCTGCAGAGAAAAATTCTCAAAGATGCTGATTTAAAGTTGGAGAATTAATAATTGAAAGTTATGAAAACAACAAATAAAAAGATTAAAATGATGGTTGAAAAGACTGATACTGGCTTTTCAGCTTTCTCTGAAAACTATCCAATTTACACTACGGGTAAAAACATTCCTGAATTGATAAATAACGCCATCGAAGCATCGAACCTTTGCTTTGAAGAAGATGGTATTGAGATTAAGCAAGAAAACCTCAAGTTTGAAATTGATTTTAAACAGTTCTTTCAGTATTTCAAAGTAATAAATGCTAAGTTTCTTGCTAGTAAAATAGGAATGAATCCAACTTTACTTTCTCAGTACGTGCAGGGTCGTAAGAAACCTTCTGATGCTCAAACTGAGAAAATACTTCTTGGAATTCATCAAATTGGACAAGAACTTTCAGAGATAAACCTCATACATAGACTTTAACAAAGCACTGGCTATAACACGGACGGTAGTGGTAATTTTTTTGTCACAATTTTTGCGTTTTGTTCCTGCATCGAATAGAAATTAACGTGCTCTCAAACCCGGACATGCGCATTGCTCCGCTTATAAACTTCTGTGCCGTGATAAATTCCTTAGTCCGAAAATTGTTATAGCGCGACACTGCACAAGTCGGCTTCGACCGAGTTACTACACCGTGACAAATGACTAACCCAATAAAGATTGTACCGCGACACTCATAGTCCGCATTAAGATCTACCATGATGGCAAAAACCGCCACGATTCGCTTCCGACGGCCTTATGAAACCGTGACGAAAGCGAAAGATCCTGTCAACAGCCTCTGGTCGCTCATCGCCGTTTTCTAATTCTCACCGCCGGGCCGTTAGCTTTAATGTGTGCCTTGAATGACATCGACTCCAATCGAAGTCAATGCTGTAATTAAGATGGAGGAAGACCCTCCGCAGGTATCGTACAGGCGAGACCTGCAAACTACCCTACGGTGCTTCCCGGGTGACTGGGAGGTATTGAACAGAATAGGGAAAAGGTCCTGTCGAAAGGATCAGGTAAGAATAGAAAAGATGAACGAAAGTGAACCTCCTGCGAGGTGTCGTGAGAACGCACATTCAGTCAAAACCACCGGTTCATTAACGCTGGGGGAGGAGTGTAGCGGTTACCTGTTTACTGGCTACACGGCTGACGGCATAAAGGAGGCATGAGTTCTATTCAGGCTTAATTATGGAACAAGGGAAGTCTTGCAGAAATGACAATTACAAGGGAAAGGCACAAGCTGGGGAAACACCTGCGAGGCCGAATACCGACGTTCTGCAAGATGGCAGACTACCTCGTAGTAGTGTTGAAACTCCTGTAATGGGAGTGGAGCGAAGGGGGTAGCAGCTTAGTATACTGCCAAATAGGACAACCGTGAAACTTAGCGGGATGATCGACCTGGTAGAGTACTAACTGAAGAGCTGTATGATGGGAGACTATCACGTACGGTTCCGTGAGAGGTTCGGGGGTGAAACTCCCCCTTACCTACTCGATATTTTATAAATGAGAGAGTTCAGTTGGCTTCCAAAGGTACGGTCAATATATCACGACTTGCCGTTGTTCAGGATTCAAAGCAACAACTAGACAACTCCTTAAAGAACTAACCATAACAGCCGAACTAAAAAAATGATTATATTTTGTTCAAATTATTATCATGAAAATACTCCTGATTTCCCCAACCATTGATACCGAACAAAGAACGAATAAAGGACTTATGATGCCTCAACTTGCACTTTATATATTAAAAGGATTAACTCCCCCCGAGCATGAAGTTAAGATTATTGAGGAAGAGGCTGTGAACATTGATCTTGAGCAAGAGTGCAATCTGGTTGGAATAAGCTGTATGACAGCAAATGCACCAAGAGCGTACGAACTAAGCCAAGAATTTAGAAATAGAGGAAAAACCGTAATACTGGGAGGAGTTCATCCAACCATCCTCCCTGATGAGGCTTTGCAATATGCCGATTCTGTAGTAATTGGCGAAGCAGAAGGAGTTTGGAATTCTCTGCTTATTGATTTCCAGAATAATAATTTGAAAAAAAAATATTACGATCCTACACCTGATTTAGGAAGGTATGTTCCAAAAGATTTCAGGACACTTATTAAAAAAAGACTTTTTAATATTGTTCCGATAATGACAACCCGTGGGTGCCCCTATAATTGTGATTTTTGCTGTGTTACAAATCTTTTTGGAAAAGACATCAGGCATATACCTGTAGAAAATGTAGTAAGGGACATTCAGGAATCCGGATCAAAGAGATTTATGTTCCTGGATGATAATATTATTGGTGATACAAAATATGCCAAAGCATTATTCAGAGCGATTAAGCCATTAAAAGTGAAATGGGTAGGTCAGGCTTCAATATCATTGCTGGTCAACGACACTGAACTAATGCAGCTTGCAGCAGAAAGTGGATGCAAATCATTGTTCTTTGGGATTGAAAGTGTGTCTGAGGAACAGTTAAAATCAATTCGTAAGGCAATTAAGGACATTGAACATTTGGAAAAAGCCTTTAAAAGAATTAAAAAGATGGGTATTCTTATCCATGCATCAATGGTTTTTGGTTTTGATAACGACACAAAAGAGATATTTAATGAAACAGTTCAATTCTTGATAAAAAATAAAGTTAGTACTGCTTCCTTCAATATATTAACCCCTTATCCCGGAACAAAAACTTATGAAGATCTAAAAAAAGAAAACCGTTTGTTAAACACTGATTGGAAATATTACGATCATAATACGGTTGTATTTAAACCCAAAAACATGACACCGTATGAACTTCAAATTGGTAATGTCAATGCAAAAAAAAGGTTTTACACCCTACCCTCAATTCTGAGACGATTATCCAATAATTTGGGTAACCCCCTAATATTTTTTGCCATTAATTATGGTAATATGAAACAAGCCAAAGTTGAAGCAAAAAGAATTGAAAAATTAAAGTCAGAATTATTTGAAAATATTAAGGAATAATAAAAACAAGGTAATATGCAATTCATTTTTCGAGATGTATCTCTGATTCTGAAAAAAATAAAGAACTAACCATAACACGGACGGTAGCATTAATAAACTTGTCACGGTTTTTTGCAGTTTGTTCCTGCACCGAATAGAAATCATCGTGCTCTTGTGCCAGGATACCCGCATCGTCCAACTTAAATACTTTTGTACCGTGACAGATCCTCATGTCCGACCATGTTTGTACCGCGACACTGCACATGGCAGCTTCGACTCAATTTATCACCGTGACAGATCATTTTCCCAATAATGTTTGTACCGCAATTACGCACCTGCGCAGAAAGATTGTACCATGAGGGCAAAAACCGCGTCCCTTTCTCGCTCCCTGCGGCCTTACTGGCACGTGACGAAAGACGAAAATCCTGTCAACGGCCTCCGGTTGCTCATCGCCGTTTACTAATGCTCACCGCTGGGCCGTTAGCTGCAAGGCCATGCGGAGAGTAAGACTGCTATTCACCGCAAAATATACGGATAATATTTTGGTCATTGCGGAGATTAATTATATATTTACCGCATAGTTTGCGTAGAATGAGAATCTATATATATCAAAAGGAAGACTGGCCAAATTTTAAATGGGATAGCAAGGAGATAATTTTGCCTCTTGCTAAAGTAAGACACCTCCAGGGAAAGCTCATTGGAAAAATGGAGGCATTAGGATTTAAACTAAAAAATGAGGCTGTATTGGAAACCCTTACAACTGAAGTCATTAAATCATCCGAAATTGAAGGACAGATTTTGGATCTTGACCAAGTGAGATCCTCAATTGCGAGGCGGCTAGGAATTAAAGTCTCAGGGTTAGTCCCATCGGATAGAAATGTTGATGGTGTCGTAGATATGATGATAGATGCGACTCAGAATTATAATAAAACAATGACGACAGACCGGCTTTTTGGCTGGCATTCAGCGATATTTCCTTCTGGTCGAAGTGGAATGTATAAAATAATTGTGGGTAATTGGAGAGATGATTCAACTGGTCCTATGCAAGTTGTTTCAGGAGCCATGGGAAAAGAAAAAGTACATTATCAAGCTCCTCCAGCAGGAGATATTAAAAAAGAAATGAAAACATTCCTTTCATGGTTCAATAAAAAATCAGAAGATGATCTATTAATAAAATCCGCATTAGCACATTTGTGGTTTGTAACAATACATCCTTTTGAAGATGGGAATGGAAGAATAGCTCGGGCATTAGGTGATATGCTACTGGCTAAGTCTGACGGATCTCCTCAAAGATTCTATAGTATGTCCTACCAAATAAGAGCTGAGAGAAAAGAGTATTACAATATCTTAGAAAAAACTCAAAAGGGAACTCTTGACATAACTCATTGGCTGAGTTGGTATTTAAAATCTTTGGAAAATGCTCTTAATTCTTCAGATACTATACTTTCCAAAGTACTCTATAAGCATAAGTTTTGGACAAAGTATGCTTCAGAGGTTTTAAATAATAGACAGATTCTTCTAATAAATAAACTATTAGATGACTTCAAAGGTGTACTAACAACTTCAAAATGGGCCAAAATTGCAAAATGTTCACAGGACACAGCTCTGAGAGATATCCAGGACCTTATGGACAAGAAAATACTTCAAAAAAATTCATCCGGTGGACGAAGTACAAACTATTCAATCATTAAAAACTTAAAATGAGCCCAGCAGCTAACACGGACGGTAGTGTTAATAAACTTGTCACGGTTTTTGCGGAGGCTCCTGCACCGAATAAAATTAATCGCAGTTTTTGTACCCGGATACGCGCATTAGCACACTATTAAACTTCTGCACCGTGACAATTTCCCGGCTTCGATAAAGTTTGTATCGCGACACTGCACAAGGTGGCCTTGGGCCAGTTTACCACCGTGACATTTTACGTCCGCTATATTGTTTGTACCGCGACACTCATAGTCCGCATAAAGTTTGTACCATGAGGGCAAAAACCGCCATGCCTCGCTCCCTGCGGCCTTACAGGCGGGCAAGAGTTTTGCAGCCCGTCCCTGCAACCACCCCTCGCTGCAAAACACATGCTTTTATCTACGCTCTACCTTAGCCCCCAAAGCTTCACCTGGCAATTTTTAAACAAACCATCCTGCTCTGATCCCTGATCAGTAGCTTCCCCCCTGCAAGAGCCAGAGGCGCCCAGTTCTGGTCCATATTTCCCATTCTCGAATTTGATGGCTGATTATTACCGGAATTAGATTCTGATTTCAGTACTTCTGCTTTTGCCAGTGACTTGAAACCAGTTGGTGAAGGTTCAATCAGGTATAGATTTTTTGCTCCATCAGAAGCAAGTATCATCCCCTCGGCAAGTATCATGCTGCCTTTATCAAAAAGAGGATCCCTCATTGTTTTCCACAATACCTTTCCATCCATATCCATACAAGCCAAGCCATCCCTTTTTGAGTTTGTCGAGAACTGACCATAAAAATACCCGTTATACAATATTGGAGGTTTTGTATGCTCTCCGAATTCATTGTGCTTGAAAAGTTCTGTTACTCCGAAAGTGCCATCAGCCTTCTTATCAACTTTAATCATAACCACTCCTGTCTCATACCCGCCTGCAACCAGTATCTTATTATTTCCTGCATCCACTGCACTCGGGACTGAGATATGACAAACCCAGTCAGTGTATTCCCAGAGTAATTTTCCTGTTGCAGGGTCAAGTCCAACTATCCTCCCTTTGGTCTGTGGTAATTCCCGATGACCTATGGGATTTGTAGACGAAATAACCATGGCAATATGATCTTTGCCGTCAATTTTTACAACTGACGGACTTGCATAAGATTCATTCCCGAGGTTCGGTGTCTTCCACACAATATTACCATTTATTTTATTGTAGGCAACCACTCCTGCATCAGGAGCCTGGGATGCAACTATTAGCATGTTCCCGTAAATTAGCGGACATTGAGTTATAGCCCAGATGGGAAGTTTATCACCTCCAAAATCTGTCCAGATATTTTTGTTCCATACAGGTTTATGAGTTTTCAGATCAATGCAGTACAGATCCCCATTATGCCCGCATGACCAAACATAGTTATTGTCAACTATTGGGACACTGCGGGACCCCGGGAACATAACTGAACCGGGAGCGTCGTAGCTGAACTTCCATAATTCTTTTCCGGTATTTAAATCGAAACATCTCATAATATCACCTGTCTTATCGTCCCTGTCGAGTAAATAGACTTTATTATCCTTAATGACAGGTCCACCATAACCAGGACCAACGTTTACTGTCCAGAGAACTTCAGGTCCGGGTTCGGCCCAGGACTTCAAAAGTCCTTTCTGTGAAGAAGTACTGTTTCGGTTTGCCCCAAGGTATTGTGGCCAGTCCTGTGCGAATACATTTGAAATGAATGTGAACAGGATGACGATAACGAACAGTGAATTAATCTTTTTCATAGTCTTTTGTTTTAATGAAGCTATTTTGCAATTCGTAAGCACATTAACCTGCTCTGATCTCTGACAAGCAATTTGCCGCTCACAAGAGCCATCGGTCCCCAGTTCTGACCTGTTCCAAGTATCTCTACGGATGCCAGTGGTTTAAATCCTGTCGGATTAGGCTGAATAAGGTAAAGGGTCTTACTTCCATCAGTAGCAAGTATAATCCCGTCAGCAAGTATCATGCTGCCTTTGTCGAAAAGAGGATTGCGCATTGTTTTCCACATAACTTTACCATCCATGCTCATACAGACTAGACCGTCACGTTTGCTGTTTGTCGAGAACTGGGCATAGAAATACCCATTGTACAATATTGGTGGTTTGGTGTGATCTCCAAAATCATTATGCTTGAAAAGCTCTTTAACCGAATAGGTGCCATCTGTGAGTTTCTCAACTTTTATCATTGCTGTTCCCAGTTCATATCCACCTACTGCAACGATCCTGCCTTCGCCGGCATCCAACGCAGGAGCAACCTGGATCATATTCTGCCAGTCATCGTATTCCCAGAGAATTTTCCCTGTTTGTGGTTTCAGCCCGATTATCTTACCGGAGGTCTTATCAGCATCCTTGTGCATAAAAGTATTTGTGGATGAAAAGATCATAACGATATGATCCTCTCCAACAATCTTTGCAATAGACGGGCTCGCATAGGTCTCATTTCCGATAGCTTCAGTTTTCCATATTATTTCACCTGTTGTTTTGTTATAGGCAACCAATCCGGCTTTTGGGTCCTGAGAGTACGAAACAATAAGCAAATCGCCATATACCAGCGGACACTGGGTTATGGCCCACACAGGAATTTTGGTACCGCCAAAATCCTTCATGATGTTCTTGTTCCAAACAGGCTTATGTGTATTGATATCAATGCAGTACAGGTCACCATAAGGTCCACAGGTATAGATTCTGTTTCCATCGATGGTCGGAATGCTTCTTGAACCCGGATAATTAACTGTTCCTGGTGCTTCATAGCTGAACTTCCATAATTCCTTTCCTGAATTAAAGTCAAAGCACCTCAATATGTCACCTGTCTTATCATCCCGGTCCAGCAGGTATATCTTTCCATCTTTGATTATTGGACCACCATAACCAGGTCCGACATTTACTGTCCAGAGCACTTCTGGTCCTCCTGCCGGCCAGGTCCTCAATATACCTTTCTGCGGGGAGGTACCGTTCCTGTTTGGGCCAAGGAATTGCGGCCAGTCCTGTGCAGAAATACTTGAAATAAAAGCGAACAGAACCACCGTGGAAATAAGGAAATTAGCTCTTTTCATAATTAAATCTGTTAGAATTCTATTAGAGGTATAACTTAATCATACATGGAAATGAAAAAAAACTTAAAAAAAATGATGGACTTAAAGCGAAAACACTCATCTCAACCTGTCAGGTATAATTCGCAATAACCACTTCGTTATTTCATCCAATGTCTGCTTTTCTTTATCTCCATTCATTACAAAAAGGATTCCGTCTCTTTCGACACCTCCCTTAGTTGAATAGCCTTCAAGCACAGTGCTGTTGGGACAAAGTTCCTTTACACTTTCGAAACCGCTGCCAACACCATATCCTGCATTTGTATTAAAAGGAATAACTGTTTTTCCGCTCAGATCATAAGCTTGCAGAAAGCTTTTCATCGGTGGTGGTATCTTCATGTCCCAGGTAGGAAAGCCAACGAATACGATATCATATATTTCTAAGCTATCAATCTGTGTTTTTAGTGGTGGAAGATAACCCGTTTCATTCTCCCTCACTACCTGCTGTACAGTAGCTCGATAATTTTCAGGATATGGTTTCTGTAATTCAATCGCTACCAGCTTCCCTCCAACCTTTCTCTGAATCATTTCGGCAACAGCTTTTGTGTTGTTTGTCCGTGATAAATACACAATCAGAATAGGTTTCACAGTATCCTGATCGTTCTTACAGCTTGAGGATAAGGAATATGACGAAGCCAAAAGCAAAAATGCAAGTGCTATATGGGACATTGGATAATAATCTACTTTATTTCTGCTGCTGGTTATTGCTATTCATTTTGACCGGTCTCATCAAATGTGAGAAGGTAAGAGAGCCCATCTTCCATCTCCCGTTTTCTTTGATATACACTTCTGTCACCATGAAAGGATTGGTGACTTCGTTTCCGCCCACTTCTGCCAGGAGGTCAATGTCGTTCAAAAGGATGGCAGTGTTCCCAAACATGTTTACCGAGACTGTATAAATTTCGGCTTTCTTGTACCATATCCCACCGCTTTTTATGACTTTGAGTTCCTGTTCCGTACCCCAGGTTCCTCCCATATGAACAAACACACACTTAGTATCAAACAATGTGCTTAATGAATCTGCATTCTTATCCGACATCCATTGCCACTTCGTTTTAGACAGTTTTATAATTTCCTGTTCTTCTTTTGTGAAATTACGCGTTGTAGTACTTTCTTGTGCAACTGACCATTGCACACTGGCAAACAACATAAAAAATCCAAGAATTAATGCTTTCATATGCTTAATTTTTATTAAGTGATTATTTATCTCTTTCAACGTATTGCTTATTAAAAGTATAACTTATACCAACATTCCACAACAGATCATATTCGGATGGTATATTCGATTTTATTGGTATGTTAATCAGGGCAGACAGAGATACCGGAAAGTTCCTCTTACTTATTGAAAGCCTTGCATTAAAATAAACACCAACATCATCATCCATTTGCAGGCGGTATATCTCCGGGTTAACTCTTGCCGTGATATTTTTTGCAACAGGAATGTTTGCAAATGAAGGCCTGAAAGAGAGCATTAAAGTGTTTCTTGTAATGAATTTTTCAATGCCGCGGTTGTAAAAAATGTAAGCCCCTAAACTGAAGTATTTATTTATCAAATATTCGGGAGCTGCTGCACCCACCAGGTACCTGGTTGTCCTTATAAGTTCCTGCGGTTCTCCCGAGGTTGTTACTGTGATAGTCTTGTATGAGAATGAATAATTTGTGGTAAGGTCCAGCCTGATTTTGCCTGCTGAAACAGCATTATACCTCCACCAGAAGACCATTGCCCATGGCTTGCCTGTGGTGGCAAACCTGAACTGCGGTTCGAAAGAAAGCCTTCTTCCAATCTTGAGGTCAAAGGTAAAGGCTGGTTTACCTAATGTAAGGTTGGGGATAGTTGATATGCCTTTGGTCTGGTAGAGAACCGAGGCGGTAAAATTGTTTATTTTCTGTTTTTCTTCTCCGGTCTGAGCAGCCAGAGCATAAGAGAACCCAACACAAATCAGGAGTGAGGTCAGCCTGTGTTTCATGAAGCTAAATGCCATTTGGTTGAAGCTTATCTCCATTATTAACTGCTTTTTCGATCACATCAAGACGTGCTTTTGTAGGATCAGGCTTGCCTACAGCTTTGCCATCGCTCTGTATTTCAAGCAACTCATTGGTTTTTGTATTAATGGAAGGCCAGTTTGCAAGCCCTGGACCGTTTGGGTTGCCAGTTTTGGCAAAATTTACCCAATAACTGTTCATCATATTGGCAACCTCTTTGTCTTCGGGTGCAACAGTTCCGCCCTGAGGAGCTCTGAGATCATTGAATACAAAACCAATATCTGTTCCATGCGCCGGGCCAAACCTCATCCTGTCCCTCATTGCAGATGGTACATAAGAGAAAAGAAAAATGTAGGCTGGCTCGCCTTGCGCGGTTACAGACCTGGCAACGAAGCGGGCCGGCTCTGCCCATACCTTGTCTGTATTAAACCTTGTTTGTACCTCTGCGAAATCCTTTGTACCATTAGGATCATAAGCGGCTTTAGCCTCTTCTTTCAGAGTCCCAAACAACGAGAACAGTTCTTCCTTTGAGCTGCTTGAATTGACGAAAGATCCGCCAATTTCTGCGCTATTATTACCTATCATTAAAGGCACATGTGCAAACCTGCCGGTTGTATAAGCGCTTGTGGGATTCTCGACAACAAATTTACCATCAAGGATAGGGCCAGAATATATTCTTGGACCTTCCTGCCCGTCATTTTCCTGTCCTCCGTCAACAATCTCTTCAACTTTCAATGCCCGCAGTCTGGCCAATGCTGCTGCATCAGTTCCTTCTGTTCCGTGTTTGCGGGCAAAATTTATCCCGATAGTTTCCGCTGAAACAGGGTAGTATTGACTTGCATTTTCTTTACTGATCGGTCTGCCGGTTAAAACACCATCCCGGCCCCCGCTTGAATGGCCTATTGCCTTCTGGAAAAGTCCTTCTGCGGATGGTATGGTAAGCAGTGCATGTATAGAAACGCCTCCGGCAGAAAACCCAAAAATTGTAACATTTTTCGGATCACCACCGAAAGCTGCAATGTTCTGCTGCACCCATTTAAGAGCTGCAATCTGATCCATGAACGCGTAGCTGCCTTTAGCCTCCTCAGGATGTTCAGCAGTTAACGCCGGGAAGGCAAAATGACCCAGTCGGCCAAGGCGGTAGTTCATGCTTACTAGGATGACACCTTTTGAGGCAAAACCATTTCCTGATACATTTCCGGACCCTGCCACAAACGCCCCTCCGTGTATCCAGACCATTACAGGCATCTTTGCTCCCTGCTTAGCCCCGGCCGGACGCCAGACATTCAGATAAAGGCAATCCTCGGATGAGCCCTCTGAAATTGTTCCCTGTCGCCGGCCAAATCCGGCCTGGGCACAACTTGGACCAAACTGGGTTGCATCGCGTACACCTTTCCAGTTAGCAACTGGCTGAGGCGGCCTCCAGCGGAATTCACCAACAGGCGGAGCTGCAAAAGGAATCCCCTTGAAAATATCTACATTCCCTTCAGTAAGTCCACGAAGAAGACCATTTACAGTACGAACCTGGGGGCCTGCAGTTTGCTGCGCACGTGCCGAAGATACACAGATAAGAAGTAATAGTGCCAATACTGATTTTTTCATAATATATCTTATTTGACTCAATTTATATTTCTAATCCAAAGACTTTTCCTGTAACCATTTTGAAAGCAGGTCAGCTATTTCAACATTGTTTAAATCTGAAAACGGGAAATGAGTATTGCCTTTTATTCCAACCTCAGGCAGATGCACAACGGTAACATCACCTCCATGCCTGTTGACAGCATCCCTCCACAATCTCGCCATCTGGAGTCGCGCTCTCCACCCGTCCTGTCCGGGATTGTCACTTTGTTTTTCAGGGATGTTATCACCATAATAAATAATAATTGGAATTTTTGTAAGTTTCATGAAATCTGATGAAGGCACTTCTGAGGCCACAAGCGAACCACCTGTCATTGGAATCGGCACCGGGGCTTCTCCTTCAGGAAACACGAAACCGCTTCCGGGTTCATAGGAAACTATTGCTTTTACATTCTGATTTTTAATAGCAGTCAGCCAACCCATCCCGCCTGAGTGGGAATGCGTAACAAGTATGGCAGGTCCAGTTTTATCGAAAAGTGCGGATACTGCAGCAGCATTCAGGTTGACATCAATTGGTCCGATATTGGGTACCATCTGGCGGAAATACTGGTTAAGTGCCTCCGGATCCCGGGAAAACTGAACACCTTCAAAATAATCAGGCCAGATGCCTATACGAAAGGTGTTGAACCATTGCTGCTCATCTGGCGTCGGATTGATTGTTGCGACAGTTGTACTGCGTCCGGCATTACCCCTTCTCGGCTGATCAATCAGATAAACTCCGAAACCTTTGCGAAGAAAAATATTCTGAAATCCTTCCCTGCCATCCGGCGTTGTTTCCCATGTCTTGGAAAACTGCCCTATGCCATGCCACATTACCAGCGGGTACTTCCGTGCTTTGACCGGAATCTGGTAAAAAACGTAGGCGTGGTCACCATGAAATGTTTGACCTTCAGGTGCCGGATTTTTGTAATCAAATGTGCCCGGGCTTGAAATAACAGTTCCGCCAACTGCAAAGCTTCCCTGATCCTGGATCGTAATTGGATTTTGCTTTATCGCTTTCTGGGATGAAGCAGGATATGCAATAAAGATTATAACTATCAGAACCAACAACATACCTGAACTTGTTTTCGAAGTCGCCTGGTGCATCTGAAGTTTATCTTTTCTCATATCTGTAATTTTATGAAGGTTCAAATTTCAAGCTGTCTGCTTCCCATCTATTCCACTATTTCAGGATCGCGGTGATCAAAAAAGCTGCTGACTTTCATATCGAGAGTTATGATTGAAGACATATCCTCATGACTCAGCTCAAAATCAAAAACATTAAAATTTTCCTGTATCCTCTCTTTTCTGACGGATTTTGGTATGGCCACAACTCCCCTTTGAATAAGCCACCGCAGGACTACCTGTGCTATAGTCTTGTTATACTTTCCGTCAGAACAGCTTGCTCACACTCATTCAGGTCTGAAATCTGGAAAACACCAAACCCAAGGATTGGCATTTCGACTCCATCATTCAACTTTACATTATCCATCTCAGCTGTGTAAAATTGAAGAAATTTGATGCTACAAAGATCGGTCTAAAAAAGCTATAGTTTGTATACAGATTACTGATTCTTGTACCCGGATTACTGATTCTGCATTTACCTGTGTATCTTATATATAATTATGATTTAACTTTGTGAAAAATTGTGACTCATGGATGAAATTTTAAAGCTTGATACCGTATCCCAGTTCAATACACTCAGGGGTATAGAAACACTCCATCCCCTGGTCAGTGTAATTGACTTTTCAAAAATGAAGCTTATACCCCGAGCTCGGGCAAATTACGGTTTCTATTGCGTCTTTCTTAAAGATGCTGTCTGCGGGGATTTGAAATACGGTTGTAAAACTTATGACTACCAGGAAGGAACGCTTGTATTTTTCGCCCCCGGGCAGGTCGTCGGAATCGGTAATGTACCGGGTGGACCGTTACCAAAGGGATGGGGCCTGATTTTTCATCCGGATCTGATACGGGGCACCTCTCTCGGACAGAGTATAAAGAAATACACCTTCTTCTCGTATGATACCACAGAAGCTTTACACATCTCTGAAAGAGAAAGGCAAACAGTTATGGATTGCCTTGATAAAATAGATCATGAGCTTCGACAGTCCATTGATAAACACAGTAAAACACTCATCGGAAATAATATCGAGCTCTTGCTTAATTATTGTATGAGATTCTACGATCGCCAGTTTATCACACGCAGTGATGCAAACAGAGACATCTTGGCAAAATTCGAGCAGCTTCTAGATAACTACTTTCAATCAGATATTATTCATACAGAAGGATTGCCGACAGTAAAATATTGTGCCGACCAGCTTCACCTGTCACCCAACTATTTTGGGGATTTGATAAAGAAGGAAACTGGAAAGTCCGCTCTTGACAATATCCAGCAGAAGGTTATGAGTATCGCCAAAGAAAGAATTTTTGACAGAAGTAAAACGCTTAGCGAAATAGCCTATGAGCTAGGGTTCAAACATCCTCAGCATTTCAGCAGGATGTTTAAGAATGAAACAGGACAAACACCGAATGAATATAGGTCTCTGAATTAATTATAGGGAATATTAATATGTTATGCCGCCAGGAGTTTCATTATGCCGGTTCTTTTGTCAATAGCTGGTTATGTGAATTCGTTGAAAAGCTCTTTAGCAGATAAGCAAGAGCTGCGCTAATCCCGGCAATCAAGACCGGCTTTAGAGTAACCCAGGTGAAAATTGCATCCTTCCCGAGAATTTCAATAATTCCTGATAGTATTGCCGTCAGAAAAGCAATTATAAGACCATTGATCAGGTCCCGTGAATCAAGAGTGAAAATTTTTGATTTCATTTTCCTTTTAGGTTAGTTAGACATAATTCCGGAAACCAATTTATTTCAAAAAACAAGACAAATCAAATTTATTTCTCTTCAGATAATTGTCAGCATTTTAAGTATGAAATTTCCGCGATTACGCACCTGCGCAGAAAGTTTGTACCATGAAGGCAAAAACCGCGCCATGCCTCGCCTCCGACGGTCTTATGAAATCGTGACGAAAGCGAAAATCCTTTCAACGGCCTTTGGTCGCTCGTCATCAAAAACGTTTTTATTGCCGGGCCGTTATGCTTAAACTCATACAGTTACGAGATAGTTCCCACAAATTAGATAACTTTGTTATTAATTGATCAAAACAAAATTCTAAACTCTTTTTATCATGGAAACTAAGAAAGCACTGGTACACATTTTCGGCACTAAAATTCTAGCTGTTATTCTACTCTTTTTTGCTGGGAGTGCACTAACTTCTGGTCAAAAAAAGATGTCATTCCTTACTGATTCCAAGTACGAAACTGAATGGTGGTTTCCTTTAATTAAAAAACATAACATCGATCCAAATCAGTTCACATTTGGAGGTAATCTCAAACCTGACGCAAGTGAACCTGATGAATATACTGCACTGGAACTTGGGGGAGCTGCATTTATAAACAACAAAGTCGTAACCATCAATGATGCCGCATTTTTTATTAAAGAACAAGGCGATACTTATAATCTGATTACTGCTAAATCTGCAAGTCATGACCTGGTTGATGGTAAAATTAGGTTTGAGAGTGGCAAAATCGAAGAGTATAAATTTAAATCCTCCGAACTTTCCCCCGTTCGTAGTTCTTCATTTACTCGATTACAAATGGATCCGGCAACAAAGGAAGTCGTAATTGTAGCTGTAAGTCCGATTCAGAAGTGATAAATAAAAGTCTAAGCATAACACGGACGGTAGTGGTAATTTTTTTGTCACAATTTTTGCAATTTGTTCCTGCATCGAATTAAGATCATATTGCTCTTGTACCCGGATACCCGCATTTATTTCCGGGCCGTTAGCCGTAAGCATCAGCATATTAGAGAGATAGTGAAATTCACAAATCCACACTATGACAGATAAGTTAAGACTCGATCAAGAACTTCCAAAAGCAACTGCTGAATGGGGGTGGAAGTATCATCATACAGGTATTCCAACAAGTACTGTAATGCCAAATGAAACATATTTGCCTGAATTCAAACTTTATGTTTCAGGATTCAGTACCAGCCCTTTTGGAATAGAATGGATGAGATATGAGAAAGATAGTCCAATAAGCAAAATCATTCAAAATGTGCCTCATATTGCTTTTGAAGTAAAGGACATTGATGAAGAATTCAGGAGTCACGATTTTAAGATCATCACTCCTCCAAATTCTCCCTCAGATGGATGTAGAGTTGCAATGATTGAACATAACAAAGCTATTATCGAATTAATAGAATTTAAAAAATAGCTTGCGGCTAAAAACAAGTTAGCCGTAAGCAAAAGGCGCGATGGATAATGAAATAGAAAAATGAATTAAAGCTTAAAAATAGAAAAATGAAATCCCATGCAGAAAAAGTCTTTAGTGGTAATTGACATTCAAAATGACATTACCAAAAACTACAAGGAAATCATTGAAAATATTAATCGCTCAATAGATTGGGCAGTGGAGAATGAAGTTCATGTTGTTTACATTAGGCATTATAACCTATCTGAAGGCACAAGAACTTTCAAACCTGATACTCGTGGGTCCGAGTTAGTTTCGGACATGAAACTGGTTTCCAAAAACATTTTTGAAAAATCCAAAGGCAACGCATTGACCAGCGAAGATTTTGCTGACTTTATCAAGAAAAATGAAATAAGCGAATTTTACATTGCAGGAGCAGACGCCATAGCCTGCGTGAAATCAACTGTATTTAATATGTGCAAGGAAAACTACAAAGTTACAGTCTTATCAGATTGTATTACGAGTTATGATAAAAGGAAAATTGACGAAATGCTAAATTATTACGAAAAAAATGGCAGTAAAATAGTTAATTTGAATGCCTTGTTAGATTCTAAATAAAAATGCCTTCCTGCGGCCTTACTGACACCCTGACGAAAACGAAAGATCCTGCCAACGTCCTCCGGTCGCTCAAAATCATTTACTAATTCGACGCCGGGCCGTTATAGCCAATGCTCCTCATCGCAGAACAACTTCAGCGTCAAAATATCGCATAAATTGACATTATATAGATTTGCTGTCAGTTTTCAGCAATAAATGGACCCAATTATCATAATACTTATAAAAATGACACTTAATTGAATTAATGTCAAAAAAACGTTATATTTGACAAAAGAGATGAAATGTCAAAACAAATTACATACGATCGAAACCAACTATACAATGAACTGCCCTTACTTCCTCCGCCGGACGAGAAGGTAATAACTATCG
The DNA here is from genome assembly GCA_035299385.1 of Bacteroidales bacterium. GTDB lineage: Bacteria > Bacteroidota > Bacteroidia > Bacteroidales > VadinHA17 > LD21. Next base: position 29,886 of record DATGWQ010000349.1, read on the forward strand.
AGATCCTACAAGCTGCAATTGAAGCTAACAAGGCACTGGCAGAATTAAAAGGTTTAGCAAAGACACTCCCGAATCAGGCAATGCTGGTAAACACAATCTCCCTTAGAGAGGCAAAAGCAAGTACAGGAATTGAGAATATTTTTACTACTGATGATGAACTCTATAAAGCTCTTTCTGGAGAAGAATATGGATTAAAAGACAATGCAAAAGAAGTGTTGCGATATCGCCAGGCACTATGGTCAGGATTCAATGAAATAAAAACTAATGGAGGTTTTACTGTAGATCTTTTGATTAAAATTTATCAGGAAATAAAAGAAGTTAATGACGGAATAAGACCCCTTCAAACTGAAAATACAATCAAGAAAAGAGGCAGTGGCGATCTAGGCGGGGCGGTGGTATATACACCTCCGCGTGGTGAGAAAGTGATACAGGAAAAATTAAAAAATCTAATATCTTATTTAAATGATGATAAAAGATATTCATACGATCCATTGATAAAACTTGCCGTTTCACATTATCAATTTGAGGCAATTCACCCATTTAGAGATGGTAATGGGAGAACGGGAAGGATATTGAGCCTGCTTCTAACAGTCCAAAAAAATCTGCTGGATGTGCCAATACTTTATTTGAGTGCATATATTATTGAGAACAAGACCGATTATTACTACCTGCTTAATAATGTGACAACATTAAAAAGTTGGAGAGAATGGATCCTTTACATGCTAAAGGCAATAGAAGAAACCTCAATCTACACTATTAAAAAAATAATGGAGATAGATAATTTGTTTCAAAGGACCAATGATCTCATTCTTAAAAAATTACCTCATATTCATAAAGAGACAGTAGAAAAAATCTTTGAACAACCTTATATAAGCCCAAAGAAGATACTGAGTCATGATATAAGAAGTCTTAATACGGCAAAGAAATATTTAAGGCAGATGGAAGAACTTGGAATAATGACGTCCAAAAAAATAGGGAAGGAGATAATTTTTTTGAATATTGACTTATTCAATTTATTATCTGAGACGTAACAATTATGTTTAAGCAGCTTTCTCTCCAGGCCAGATTTCACAATCTTGGAATAGTTTTTGTTGCAAACACCTCAAACAAAACAATCGAATGAAATTTTCAATCGTTTTTACCATGTTCTTGCTTAGTTTTCTCGCTTCTTGCAAGAAGAACGACTGTAATGAGAAGATTCTGACAACAAAACATTTTGAAAGTGATTATGGATGTCAGCCAACAAAGTATAGTCTTGTTGTTGATTTACAGAATAGAGCCAAGATTATTAGATCTAAAGAATCATATGATAAAGAGATTGCAGGACCTTGCCATCCAGAAATCAATTTTTCTATATATGATCTGGTTATAGGAAAACAATCTTCTGTTAATACAAATGATACAATCATTTACGATTATCGTTCAGTTTGTCCGAATAATGTGGCTACACTTACCGTAGATATAGTCCAATCACTTTTAGCAGAACCTGATAATGTTGTATATCACGCAATAATTCCAAAACTTGGAGATGAGGAGACTCTCAATATAATTGTCAACGTAAAGTAGAGACTTCCATCAGAAGTAAGTTATTGCGCCATTTCTCGCTCCCTGCGGCCTTACTGGCACCCTGACGAAAACGAAAGATCCTGCCAACGGCCTCCGGTCGCTCAAAAACAAAAACTACCACTCACCGCCGGGCCGTTAGGTGTAAAGCTTTGTGAATCAGATAACATCCTTCATAGAAGTCAAATTTTTTATATAAATTTGGATTCACATAATAAACGTTAATTTTAGAAGAAAATGAAAAATGAAAACAATCAATCAAAAAAAATCATACTGCCTTTGATTTTGTCAGTTTCCATTTCCATTAATTTATTATACTTCTTTAATATTCTAAATTTTAAATTTCCACTTCTTCCATCAAAAGGTCAAACAATTAAGAATCAAGAGGTACATCAGTTTATTGATTCACCTCTTGACACGTTCAGAGTAAAAGATTCTATTCGAATAGATCGTAAATAAGTATCGGGCATATTTCTCTTAATTATTTCTGGCTTGATCTTAAAATCGCTCTAACACCTAACACAAACGGTAGTGGTAATGTACCCGCACCCGCATCAGCCCGCTTAACAACTTTTGTACCGTAACAGATTCCTGGCTCCTACGAAAGATCCTGCCAACGGCCTCCAGTCGCTCAAAAACAAAAACTACCACTCACCGCCGGCCGTTAGGTACAATTCATATCACGTCCTGATACCTGACCTCGTATCAAAATTCATCTGATTTTTTTAACTTTGTGGCAAATGACCACAAGAGATCAAATACTAAGTTTTATCTTCCAGAACAGAAAAATGCTTCTGGAAAAATATCACATTACCAGAATTGGTCTTTTCGGTTCATATGCTCGTGGCGAACAGAAAGATTCAAATGATATAGATCTCCTTGTGGAGTTTGAAGAAAATACACCGGATCTTTATGATTTAAAATTGCAGCTAAAAGATTTTTTCATACAAGAATTTGGCATCGAAACGGATATTTGCAGGGAGAAGTATATTAAACCTCGCCTTAAGAGAGCAATTCTTAAAGAGACTGTCTATGCTTAATAAAGACAATTATTGCCTCGACACAATCATTGAAGGCCATCGACAGGATAAATGAGTACACTTCTGGCTATAAGTCTGCCGACGAATTCAATGAAGACTACAGAAATTTTGATGCAACAATGATGAATTTTGTTGTCATTGGAGAGATGGTTGAAAGTGACGAAAACGAAAGATCCTGCCAACGGCCTCCAGTCGCTCAAAAACAAAAACTACCACTCACCGCCGGGCAGTTAGCATTAATCGAAGCTGATTACCAGCATTTTGGCTTTCATGCCGTAAAGATGTCGCAAAGAAACCGCACGACTCATAGCTCATTTATATTAGATTTGATCTATTGATACAAGCCAAGCAAATGGTAACAATCGGACAGAAGATTTCTGAAATAAGAAAAAGAAAAGGACTTTCACAAGAATCTCTTTCTGATCTTGCAAAGATCAATTTAAGAACGCTTCAAAGAATTGAGAAAGGAGAATCTGAACCATTAGGTAATACCTTAAAAAGGCTTTGTGGAGTTTTAGAGATAAACATAGAAGACATTCTTGATTACGGCAAAGTAGAGGACAACAAGTTCCTATTAATCTTTTATATATCAGTAATGTCGTTCCTTATTATCCCACTGGGAAACTTATTAGTTCCTATGATTTTATGGATAACAAAGAGAGATAAGATTACAGACTTAAATAGAAAGGGAATATTTGGACTGTGTTTTTCTATGGATCCATTATATCCTTCGCTCTTATCGTAATAAATCATTTAAATCATAGATATACTCCAGTTATTATTTCCTTGAGTTTCATTGTTATCAATATAATTTTTGTGATAGTAATGAGCATTCAGACCATTAAAAAGAAAAAATAAAGACAATTGTTAACATGGACAATAAAAGGCATTTTTTTTCACTGTTTTTGCAATATGTCTGCACTGAAAATAAATACTCTTGCTCTTGAACCCGGATACCTGCATCATCCCGGGCAAAATCGCGTCACGCTTCGCTCCCTGCGGCCTTACTGGCATCGTGACGAAAACGAAAATCCTGTCAACGGCCTCCGGTCGCTCAAAAACATTTACTAATACACACCGAACCTTATTCAAAAAAGATACTTTTACATAATAAGGTTTGACTCCATAAGCGAAATAGAAATGAAAGTAAATCTTAAACTTCGGGAAGAAATATTCCCGACCCAGTTTGTACCACAGTTTATCAATGTGACAATCAGTTTCCCAATAATGTTTGTACTGCGATTACCACTTCCAAAGAAAATATATGAAAGCACCAAAATCAGTGGTAAATGCTTAGGTTAATTTGGGTCAAATTAGCGGAAAATTGACAGCAATAATTTTTATTTTTAGACAATAAAAATGTTTGTTAGTCCTTACCTCGCAAAAAACCGGAAATGAAAAAAGTGCTTTTGTTTTCCATCACAATGTTGTTTTCTGCTGTGATCTATTGCCAGGACCTCATTATAACGACTAATGGTGATTCGATTAAATGCGATATCGCAACGGTAAAGAATGAGAAAATATTTTATATCGTTAAATCAAATGACGAAAGGAGAAGCATGTCACTTCCTCTCGACAAGGTAAAACATTTTGAGTATAAGGACTATAAATACCAATATACAAAGCAAACAACAAGGGAAAAAGGGAAGAACAATGACATCAGGGATTACAGAGAACCCGGCAAAACTATGTTATCAGTTGATGGCGGCTTCAGCTTTGAAATCGGAAAGATTTCTGAAAGTATTCCGGACGACTTGAAAGACTATACTCAGCAGTTGAGATCCGGGTATAATTTCTCAGTAGGAATCACATCCTGGTTTGATGAGGAAGTAGGAGTCGGATTCAAGTATCAGAATTTTTTATCACGGAATGAACTGCATGGGGATTTGACGTTAAAGTATGGGAAGCTTAGCGATAATGTTAAAGTTTCCTTGTATGCTCCTTCGATTAATTTACGGGTCAACTACCGCAACGGTACCAGCTTTTTTAATAACTATTATCTTGGATATATAAGTTATAAGAATGAAGCCGTAGTGCAGAAACCCTGCACCATCAAAGGAGGAACAGTTGCCGCAGGCATAGATGGAGGTTATGAGGTTGAACTTGGTGATCATTTTCTTTTGGCTTTCCAGGGTTCGCTGGTAGCCGGTGTCCTGAAAAAAGTAAATATTTATGATGGCGGCGGTGTCCGAACCATGCATCTTGAAAAAGGCAGTTACGAAAGCTTATACAGGGTAGATTTCTCGATTGGCCTGCGCTTCAGGTAAAAAATGGTTGTAAGTAATTCCAACAGGATAACAGTTAATAAAAAGGCTAAACTAACACGACTCCGGCCGCTCGTGGCCTTTTAATAATGCTTATTGCCGGGCCGTTAACGGTAAAGCAGAGCGGCATTAAGTGTGAAAAATTTGTGGCAAAGAGTTAGATATCATAATTTTGTTCGCCGAGTCCTACTTGGAAAGCTGGCCACGGACCTCAGCCGAATGTCGTAAGATCAATAGTAATATTTTTTGATGAGGATTCCATTAATTCGAAAGAAATAGACTTGTTCTTGAAAACGATAATGCTTGAGTATACAAAACAATCGTTCAGGGATGATGATGAATACTTCAAATAGCACTCCTTTTATTGTATTTAAAAAGAATGATGACCCTAAAATTGAAGTCAGAACTGGAAAAACCTGGTTTGAGCCGGGTTGGAATTACAACGGATATAATGTCAGCTTTGATCTATTGAATTGAATTTGAGTTCTAATATTTAAAACAAGCCTGACCGCACGGACCGTATTAGTCTTTTTTTGTCACAATTGGTGCCAATAAATTATCACTGGCAACAATCTGCCATAAAAATTGTCAATTTATTAAACGAAATGCCATGAGAAAAGTGATTGCGGCAATCAATATGACTATTGACGGTTTTTGCGACCACACTGAAGGGATTGCAGATGACGAATTACATCAGCACTATAATGAGCTGCTCAGGGAGGCAGGCATCCTGCTATATGGAAGGATTACATACCAACTAATGGAAAGTTACTGGCCATCTGTTGTTAAAAATCCTACTGGTAACAAACCAGTGGATGAATTTGCTTTACTAATTCAGAACATTCCCAAAATTGTATTTTCTCGTACACTGACTAATGTTGAGTGGGAAAATGCGAAGTTGGCAAAGCGAAGTATTGAAGAAGAAGTGATTGATCTCCGGCAAAAAGCAGGCAAAGACATTTTTGTTGGGAGCCCGAGTTTAATTGTTGAATTAACAAAACTCAATTTGATTGATGAATACCAACTTTGTGTCCACCCGGTTATTTTAGGCAGAGGTTTACCATTATTTAAAAACATAAACAATACATCTATCCTTAAACTCTTAAAAACAAAAACCCTGGGATCGGGAGCAATTATTCTTTATTATAAACCGACTAAAGAATAGAAATTTTCGAGAACACGTTAATTGAGAAGGATGAACTACTTAACCTTTATCGGGCCAATAAATGGTCTTCTGCAGACAAACCAGAAGAGCTATTGAAGTCATTAAAGAATTCTCACTCATTATTCATTGCCAGAGATAGAGATAAACTCGTTGAACTGGGTAATGCTATTTCAGACGGGCACCTCGTAGTTTATTACTCTCACCTTTTAGTCCTTCCGGGATATCAAGGTAAGGGGATAGGGAAGATGATAATGAACAAACTACAGGAAAAATATTCCGGATTTCATCAACAGGTATTGCTTGCCGATGGTAAAGCGATTATTTATTGATCATGTCATGCTTTGCCTTCTTTTCATCAATTGGAAGTGTAAAATAGAAAGTAGAACCCACTCCAGGTGTGGATTCAACCCAGATGCGACCCTTATGACTCTCAATTATCTTCTTAATTATTGCTAATCCAATTCCAGTACCTTCATACTTATCTCTTGTATGTAAACGCTGGAATATTGTAAAGATTCGTTCAAAATATTTTTCTTCTATTCCTATGCCATTGTCGGAAATACTAAATATGTATTCATTACCAGCTTTTTTTGAGGAAATATGCACTTTTGGTGGTTCTTCAGGTTTTCTAAATTTAATTGCATTTCCAATCAAATTCAGGAAGACTCTGCTGAGGTGATCTTTTGCGACAATTAATTGAGGAAGAGGATCATATGTAACTTCGGCCTGATTTCTTTCAATCAAATCTTTCAGATTAAAAAGTACTTGATCTACTAGTTCTTCCATATTAACCTGTACGTAAACTCCAGGTTTGCCGAGACGTGAATAATCAAGTAAATCAATAATCATCTGTTGCATTTGTGTTGATGCATCTACAATTAAATCCATAAATTCAACAGCATCATTATCTAACTTCTCTCTGTAACGCATAACCAATAATTGGGTGAAACTAGAGATAGTTCTTAGCGGTTCTTGTAAGTCATGGCTTGCAACATATGCAAAATGCTGCAGGTCAGTATTTGATCGTTTCAATTCGTCAATTAACCTCTCCATCTCGCTTCCATAAATTAACTTTGTAATAGTGGCACCGATTTCCTGCCCTATGGAGATTAATATGTTTTTCTCTTCATCGCCAATTGGCCCCCTTTTTTTGCTTGCAAGATTGAAAGATCCTATAATTTTATTCATTGAGTATACAGGAACAGCGGCTATTACATCATATTCACCGAGACAATCCGAGTCTATTTTGGAGATATCTGATTTTTCTAAAAAGAAAGATTTTCCATTTATCAGAAGCTCCTTATATGGCAAAAGGTTAATATCAATATCATCAATGCATTTAACAAAATCTTCGGAAAGACCTTGAGAATACACAATTTTTGCAAGATTCCCTTTCTCATTGATTAAGTACAATCCTCCGCCATCAAAGTCCATCGTTTTTAGCAATAATGTTAAAACCTCTCTGGCGAGTTCTTCAATATTCTTAGATCCATTTGCAACAGTAATCGAACTATATAAAATGTTTAAATGTTTAGCGTTCTGTTTTAGTAGTTCATTGACTTCTTTAAGTTCTGAAGTTCTTTCCTGAACTTTAATTTCTAAATTATCACGTGCATCTGTCAGTTCTGCTTCAACATTCTTAAGCTCTGTATTATCAAAGAATACAACGGAAAATCGATCCTTGTCTAATTTATTAAGGCTAATTGAATAATATCGGTTTGTTATAGGACAAGAATACTCAAAAATTAAGGGCTTACCTGATTTATCGACTTGCCTGTAAATATCAAAAACAGAATCGGGAATTTTACCATCCCAGACCTGGAGCCAGGTCTTCCCTATCTGATCATCTCGTTTAACACCTGACAGGGTTGCGCCGGCAGGATTTATTTCCAATACCAAAATGTCATAGAGTCTGCCATTGTCATCACGAATTGCCTTATAGAGTGCAAAACCTTCACTTACTGAATTAAAAAGCAAATCATACTGTTCTTTGGTATTTCTTATCAATTCTTCAGTTTTTTTACGTTTTGAAATGTCAGAGAATAATACACCAATATGATGAGATTTAATTCTGAACACAAGTACATCCAGCCATTTGTCAAGGGGGGCGAGATAATCTTCAAAACGTGCAGATTCCCCTGTAATTGCAACATTACGATAACTTTCAACCCAGGCAGAATCTATATTTTGGAATATTTCAAATCTGGTCCTGCCAATTATTTTTTCAGGTTTAAGTCCAGTATATCGCTCATAAGCCGGGTTAACTGAATTATAACGATAATCATATGGTATGCCATCCTTGTCATAGATAATTTCATTAACAGAGAAGCCTTCAGTCATAGTTTCAAAAATAGTCCTATACTTCTCTTCACTTTCTCTTACTGCTTTTTCAGCATTTTTCTTTTCTGTAATGTCGTTTGCAGCACCGAACCATTCAATAATTTCGCCATTATCATTTAAGATTGGAATTGCCCGGGAGAAAGTCCAGCCAATGCTTCCATCTTTTTGCCAGACACGATGTTCCAGTTCGAATACACTTTTTGTTCTTATGGCTTCATTGATCACCGCCATTACTCGTTCCTGATCTTCTGGCGGAATATAATCTTGAAGCCAGTCGGAGTTAGGCTTTTC
>DATGWQ010000350.1:0-2228 GCA_035299385.1 Bacteroidales bacterium
CGGCGCCCAGCTCTGGAGGACATACCGCAATATCACAAACCTTTTGGCTGCCGAGAACATGACCTGGCACGATGTCGTCAGGACGACCAATTACCTCAGGGACATCGAACGCGATTATGCCGAGTTCAATAAAATACGCACGACATTCTTCAGGTGGCTCAACCTCGATCCGCTTCCTGCAAGTACGGGTATCCAGGCAAGGCTGTGCTGGGAGACGCTGCTGGTCGAAATTGAAGCTTATGCAGTCTGCAAAATAAAACAGAATTAAAATATGAGATCCAAAGCCAGCTTCCATATTCTGCTCCTTCTAGTTATAATATTTTCTCCTGCCATGAACGGTCAGGAGAAGAAAGTAAACTATGGCAACATACCTGATGAGCTTGTCGCTTACGACAAGTACCAGAAAGCGTACAAGTATCATTTCCTGGAACCGCTGAAGTTTTACGGTCCTGGACGCGAGATACCTGAGCCGAAGAACCTGAGTGAGGTAAGGATCGGGTTCCTCGGCCCCATGGAAGGAGCGCCTCTTGCCGACATGGGAAAGCAGATGCTCCAGGGAGCGCAGCTTGCCATTGAAGAAGCTAACACCCAGGGCGGATACAAAGGAATTCCTTTTAAGCTCATGATCCATAATGATGCCGGATTATGGGGTGCCGCAGCAAACGAGATCGTCAAAATGGATGATGAAAAAGTGTGGGCATGGATTGGCTCCATCGATGATATAGTATCACACGTGGCAATAAGGGCGACGCTGAAGCTCGAAATACCAAATGTGAACACGGCCAATCCCGATCCCACTTTTTCCGAAACCAACATTCCCTGGGTTATCAGGGTCATTCCCGACGACCGCCAGAGCTGCTATGCACTTGTCGATCAGATATTCCTGAAGGACAAGCATTCACGAGTTGCCGTCATCAGGGCAAACAACAGGTATGGAAGGGCAGGCACACTTCATTTTACCCGTTCAGCTACCAGGGTGGGATTTCCGGTAATAATAGAAGAGAGATTCACTGACGGTGAAACTGATTTTAAAGCACAGCTTGAAAGAATGAAGAAAACGAATCCTGATGCTGTCCTTATCTGGGGAAATGCAAAGGAATCAGCCCTTATACTCCGGCAACTAAGGAAATCGGGTATGAACCAGCCTGTGTATGCATCAGACAGGATCGTCAGTAAAACATTCCTTGACCTTGCGGGCGACCTTGCAGAAGGCATATTCACGACCTGCCAGTACAACCCCGACAGCAATGATGCGAAGCTGCTGCAGTTCAGGGCGAATTACATAAAAAAATTCGGTATGGAACCTGATGTTATTGCCGCACATTCATACGACGGGGCAAATATCCTTATTGATGCCATCAGGAAAGCAGGTCTGAACAGAGTTCTGATACGTGATGTTCTTACGGACCTGAAAACATTCCAGGACTATCCAGGTATAACCGGGCCGATAACTTTCGATGCAACATGGAACAATATCAGACCTATCTATGTCGCAAAATTGCATAACGGAAAGTTCGGCTTCTCTCCTGCCCCATTATTCAAGAAGGAAAATGTGATTTATAAAAGACCTAAAACAGAATACTAAAAAAGAACAGGATGGAAACTATTCCATGTGAAAAGCAAAGAAATGAAAATGTAGCGGTTCCTTCAAAGGCAAGCCATGAAAACAGGCCTTCTTCCATTGTGGAGGTCAATGGCGTGAAGTTCGGGGGAAATGAGGTAGTGGTTATAGCAGGTCCATGTGCAGTCGAGAACAATGATCAGATGATGCATACTGCCAGGTCAGTGTCAGCGGACGGAGCAAAGATACTGAGAGGCGGCGCTTTTAAGCCACGGACTTCGCCTTACAGTTTCCAGGGGATGGGAGAAGATGGTCTTAAGCTACTGGCCGAGGCAAGGAAGGAAACCGGATTGCCAGTTGTCACCGAGGTAATGGATACAAGACAGATCGATATCGTGTCGAAGTATGCCGACATGCTCCAGGTAGGCTCACGCAATATGCAGAACTATCCTTTGCTGAAGGAAGTGGGATTGTCGCGCAAACCTGTTCTCCTAAAACGGGGAATGATGGCCACAATAGAGGAATTCCTCCTTGCAGCCGAATACATCCTGAACCAGGGAAACACTCATATTGTGCTGTGCGAAAGAGGAATAAGGACTTTTGAAACCTCAACCAGGAATACAATTGATCTCAGCGCTGTGCCGATGCTGAAGCATCTCACTCATCT
>DATGWQ010000351.1:0-9491 GCA_035299385.1 Bacteroidales bacterium
GGTGATAACGACCACTCTGAAACAGATGATCCGTGCTGTATTGTTTGCTGCGGAATATACTGCTGCAAAACCGCCGGAAGATGATTCTCTTGAACTGCGTGAAGAATCGGTCCGGCAAAGAATAGATTTTTACCGTAAGACTGCAGCAGTAGAGGGAGGCATAACAGGAGCAGGAGGGATATTCCTCGGGATGGCTGACTTCCCGATACTCATCGGGATCAAGATAAAGATGCTGTTCGACATTGCTGCGATTTATGGCTTCAATATAAAGGATTACCGCGAAAGACTGTACCTGCTGCATATTTTTGAGCTGGCTTTTTCGAGCCACATACACCGGAAAAAAGTTTACCTGGGGATGGTCGACTGGGACGCAAAAAGCAGGGAGCTTCCCGATGATATCCATCAGTTTGACTGGAGAAGCTTCCAGCAGGAATACCGCGATTACATCGATATTGCCAAGATGGCACAGCTGATTCCCCTGATTGGAGCGCCTGTTGGAGTGGTCGCCAATAACAGCCTGATTAAAAAGCTCGGGAAAACAGCTGTGAATGCATACAGGATGAGGCTTTTGAAGAGTGCCTAAAGTGAGCTAAAGTGCCTAAAGTACTTAGAGTTAAAGGTCAATGTTCAAGGCTTCGCCAGCCAAAGCTTTAGCGAAGGCTGGCTCAGAGCTCTATTCATCCTTAAGTATCTCTGTCGGCCTCACTCTCAGAGCCCGGATTATCTGGAAACTGATTGTACCGGCAGCAACAATTATTATAATGGCAGTGGCGAGCAGGAATTCCCAGATCTGCAATGTGTACTTTCCAGCACCAGGAAGTAACCTGTAAACACAAAATGCTGCCGGCCATGCGATGACTATTGAAATCAGTATAAGCCGGAGAAATTCCGAGGACATTGTATAATAAAGGTTTCCGGCGGAAAAGCCGAGCATTTTCCTGATGCCGATCTCCTTCATCCTTTTCTGTGTAATGAAGAGTATGAGGCCGAAAAGCCCGATCGAAGATATTATTATCGTCAGTATGGCTATGAGTCCTGTTATCTTCCGGATTTGCCTGAAAGCCCTGACAGCATTCTCATCTTTGACAAGAAGCTGAATATTGCGGAAATCAAAGGCATCATCCACAAAAAACTTTTCAAACTCCTGCCTTACGATCTTCATTGCTTCTTTTTCCCTTTCTGCGCTGAAGCTCACTGCATAAACCGCGTTTGAAACGACAGAATCAGGGAGGAGCCGGTACAGATGCGGTTCAATCGGGCTGAATACCGACGATACAATATAATCCTTTATTACCCCGGCCACCTCATAAGACTGTCCGTTCAGCCTGATCCTCATTCCAACAGGCTCCTTCCAGCCAAAGACCCTTACGGCTGTCTCGTTCAGAAGGCATTTATGCCTGTCATCCGAAAATTCTCTTGAAAAGTTTCTGCCTTCTGCCATCTGCAAACCGAAAACCGGTACAAAATCGGCGTTGACATTACTGTACCTCACAAACACCTTTTCATTCGGGTCTGAGCCTTCCCAGTTCATGTCGTCCCCGCCCGGGAGTATGAAGGGAACGTAATCGGCGACACAGAAGTTTTTTATTTCAGGATGTTCGAGCAACCTTTGCCTGAGAGGCTCGAGCGACCCCTTTTTGTCAGTGACAATATTGGCAAACAGTACCGATTCGCTGTTGAAGCCCATATCCCGGGTAAGCATATAATTGGTCTGCCTGTATATGATGAATGCGACCATCAGCATAAAAACCGAAATTGCAAATTGGGCAGTGACAAGGATCTTTCTCAGGCTGATCCCGTTCGGCTTGTCGGCAAGAAATTTCTGTCTCAGGGCTGCCACAGGATTGAACGAGGAGATGATCCAGGCCGGATGGATCCCTGAAATGAAGCCTGTTGCAAGTGCTACCGCAGCTATAATTATTATAAGATTGTAATTGTCCCTTAGAGGCGGAAAAATTTCAGAGCCGAACATGTTATTCAGCGATGGAAGAAAGAGCTGTGCAACAAGCAATCCAAAGGCCGCAGCTATGACTGTAGTCACCACAGATTCGAACATAAACTGTGACCAGAGACGTTTTTTATCAAATCCGACTGTCTTTTTTACTCCTATCTCCCTCAAGCGGTTCGTGGCATTTGCAGTCTGAAGGTTGATGTAATTAATTGATGAAAGCGACAGGATAAGAAGGGAAAGAAAGGAGATCAGCCCGAGGACTATGTATATCGCACTTTCAAAATATGGATTTACCTGGAGCTTTGACATCGGTCGCAGATAAGGATGATGCTCCTTCCGGAAATCCTTCAAGGAGTCAAATATCTTATTATCAACATTAGCTGGATCGGCATTGGGTTTAAGAAGAACGTAAGTATAGAATGAATAACCCCGGTAGTTTGTCTCATAATTTTTCCATCCCGTAAGCGCGGCAAGGCACTTCGTCGAGATCAGGAATGCCGGCCGCCATGTCGATCGCTGCGGAATATCCTCATAGACTCCCGATACGGTGAACACCACTTTGTTCTCGCCATATACCTGCTTTCCAAGTGCTTTTTCACCCTGGAAGATCCGGTCAGCAACATTTTTCGAAAGTACAATGGAGTAAGGCTGATCGAGGGCATTCACAGGATTGCCTTCAAGGAAGTCGAATGTGAAAATATCAAATACAGTCTGATCAGCATAGTAGCCAAACCGCACAAGCACCTGGTTCTTTTTGTCTTTTGAGAGAAATACACCGCTCTTGTTATTGTCACCGGCATCATGCAAAAGAGCGATCTTATCTATTTCAGGAAGTTTTGTAAGCTCATTCCTGCTTAGCGCTGCAGTAACGCTCCAGGTGTGCTTTATGGAATTCTCTTCCTGGTCCATGAAGAGCTGAAGCCTGTAAATGCGGTCATAGTTCTTGTTATGTTTATCATAGGTGAACTGACCGCTGATAAACTGGCTTATTATGATGAAAGTACCGAATCCGATCACCAGGTTCAGGAAGATAATGGAATACAGTATCTTGTCTTTACCTATCTTCCTTAATAACAGGTATATCCATTGAGTTATCATTGACTGGTTTTATTAAGTTACTACTTACCGGTTCAAAGATTCTTTCCGTGCGCTCCATTACAAGCTGGCCATCGAAAAGGTTGACGATCCTGTGAGCTCTTTCAGCATGACTTACCGAGTGCGTTACCATTATTATCGTTGTTCCGTTTGCGTTCATTTCCTCGAGAAGCTGCATAACCTGTTCGCCATTTGTTGAATCGAGGTTGCCTGTCGGCTCATCTGCCAGGATCAGCTTTGGATTGGTGACAAGGGCACGAGTAATTGCAGTACGCTGTTGCTGTCCTCCTGAAAGCTGTCGCGGGAAATGGTCCCTCCTGTGACCGATCTTCATGTAGTCGAGCATTTTTTCGACTTTTGCTTTTCTTTCGGAAAGCGACTCATTCAAAGCAATCAATGGGAGCTCCACATTTTCGTATACAGTGAGCTCATCGATAAGATTGAAGCTCTGGAAGATAAATCCTATGTTGCCTTTCCTGAGCCTGGTCCTTTGATTTTCGGTGAAGCCTGACACTTCAATCCCATCGAAATAGTATCTGCCGGAATCAGAATTGTCGAGCAGCCCAAGGATATTAAGGAGTGTTGATTTGCCGCACCCTGAAGGGCCCATTATGGCAACGAACTCCCCTTTGACAACATTGAAATTAATGTTGAACAGGGCAGTGGTTTCCACCATCTCTGTCCGGAAGGTTTTGCATAAATTGACTGTCTTTATCATAATCATTGCTGTAAGCCGGTTATTTCACAAGTATTTTTTCTGCAATGAAGCCGGGAAAAGGAACATTGCTTTTTCTCCAGGTCTCAATGGATCTGTCCTGAACGTGCTTTGTAAGCAGGGTAAGGAAATCAGTGCTCACTTTATGCGAACTTATCTTGTCGAAGACCACCAGGAAAGACTCATTCACAACTTCATCAGCAGCATCAGCGTTCCTGACCAGGCTGAAGCTTATATTGAACATCTGCCTGAAGTAGATCTTATAAACCTGGAGTTGCGCTTTAGGATCGCCGTTTTTGCAGGCTTCCAGAAGATATATGTAGTTGGTTGGCATCATTTGTTTCTCTTTTAACTGAACCTTTGATTGCCAGTATAATGCCACAAAACGTTTATGCTTATTAATCAGGATTTTAGCTTTTTCGGAATTAAAATAAAGGTTAAATTTTTTTACATATTTGAGTATAAAATATTTACCTTAGATCGTTGAAAAACTTCCGGAAATGAAAAAAGGAAACCTTCTGGTGGTTGATGACAACAGGGAGATCCTCAAAGCCCTGCAGTTTTTGCTGAAGCAGGATTTCGATGTTGTCAGGACCATCTCCAATCCAAACCAGCTGAATGCCGATCTTCAGGGTACTGACTTTGATGTAATACTGCTCGACATGAACTTCAAATCGGGTGTGAACAACGGCAATGAAGGCTTATTCTGGCTGAGGGAGATCAGGAAAATATCGCCGCAGTCGGAAGTGATAATGATAACTGCCTATGGCGATGTGGAGCTTGCAGTGAAGTCACTCAAGGAAGGCGCTTTTGACTTCATTGTTAAACCATGGGATAATGCAAAGCTGAGAGCCACGCTGGATGCAGCAAAGAGGATGCGAAATTCAAACAGGCAGATCTCGGACCTGAAATCGAGGGAACGGATGCTGACAAGCGACGCCAACAGGAAAAGCCAGATGATACAGGGCAGATCGCCTGCGATGAAAGAGATATCCGACCTGGTAAAAAAGGTGGCAGCTACTGATGCCAGTGTGCTGATTACTGGTGAGAATGGCACCGGAAAGGAAGTGATAGCCCGTGAGATACACGACCTATCTTTAAGGAGTAATGAGCTGTTTGTGCTTGTTGACCTGACCTCACTGGCCGAATCGCTTTTTGAAAGTGAACTTTTCGGTCATAAAAAAGGATCATTCACCAATGCATTCGAAGATAAGACAGGAAGATTCACGATGGCTGACAGGGGCAGCCTCTTTCTTGATGAAATAGGCAATATCCCCCTCAACCTCCAGGCAAAGATCCTTACTGTTCTGCAGACCAGGAAGGTCACACCTGTGGGCTCAATCAATGAAATACCTGTTGACTTCCGCCTTATAAGCGCAACCAACAGGAACCTGAAGGAGATGGTAAAGCAAAACCAGTTCCGTCAGGACCTGCTTTACCGCATGAACACTATAACGATCCATCTTCCCCCCCTGCGCGAGCGTCCTGAGGACATTGAAGATCTCGCTTTTCATTATCTAAAATTCTACAGTCAGAAATACAACAAAGGCAACCTTGAGCTTAATGATGAGGTGCTCCGGAAGCTGATGAATAATCCATGGTATGGCAATATAAGGGAGTTGCAGCATGCAATTGAAAAGGCAGTCATATTATCTGACGGGTCGAGGCTGAAGGCATCGGATTTTTTCATCGAAAGCGAGGTTAATCCTGTTGGCGGAACCGAGACCCTTGAAGACATGGAGAAGATGATGATCATCAGCACTCTTAACAAGAACGGATTCAACCAGAATAAAACCGCTGAACAGCTGGGAATCACGAGACAGACCTTATATAATAAAATAAGGAAATATGGGATCTGACATCCTCCTGCGATCAGGGACCAGGAATATTCTTCTGATGTTTTTGCTGCTGTCGGGAGCCCTGACCGGGATCCTTTTTGCCGGGGGGCACTGGCCGGCAGGAATCTTCCTGGTACTTGCCAGCTTCATGTTAATATTTCTCCTGATAAGGATATATAATAATACAAATAAATCTGTTAAGGCATTTTTCGATTCACTCGGTAATGATGACACCACACTGCATTTTTCAAACGTGCCTCGAAACGCTTCCCTGAACCAGCTTTATGAGAGCATGGACAGGCTTAACAGGCATTTCCAGGAAATCAGGCTCAGGAATGAGTATAATGAATCATTTTACAGGACCCTGATAGAGTTTGCCTCCACGGGACTGATCGTTCTCGACGGAAATAATTCAATTGTATTCATCAACAAGGTTGCATGCAATTATGCCGGCATTTCGCCGGAATCCGTCAATAAGAACCTGCTCAGGATCAAACATCCTGAATTCTATAATGCTGTCTGCAACCTTACCCCGGGAGGGACCGTCACTTACAGGCATCTTGTTTCA
Organism: Bacteroidales bacterium; assembly: GCA_035299385.1. Classification (GTDB taxonomy): domain Bacteria; phylum Bacteroidota; class Bacteroidia; order Bacteroidales; family VadinHA17; genus LD21. The sequence goes on from DATGWQ010000351.1 coordinate 6,168, forward strand.
AATGAATTGCAGATGCTTTCATTCAGGGCTGCAGGGATAAAAAGAAGCGATCAGGAGCTAAAGCTTGTATCAGTGCAGGATATCAGGTCCGAACTCGAGAACAGGGAGCTTGAGTCTTACAGGAAGCTGATGAATGTAATGACCCATGAAATAATGAATCTTCTTTCACCCATAACTTCAGTTTCAAAAGAGCTTTACACACAACTGAACAGCAAGCCTGATAAAGACGTTGATGGCATGGAAAAAGAACCAGATATCACGAATGCGCTTACAGGGCTGCAGATGATCAATGAGCAGTCAAACAGCCTTATAAACTTTGTGAATAATTACAGGAGGATATCCAGGATCCCCCAGCCTGAATTTGCATCTTTCGATGCTGATGAATGGACAGGACAGCTGTCAATCGCATTCTCGGGCAGGATGAAGGAGAATGCGATAAATTTCAGTATCGGCCGCGAAAAGAATGTTCATAATATAATTGCTGACCGCAACCTGCTGAACCAGGTTATGATCAACCTGATCAATAACGCCATTGATGCAGTGACGGAAATTGAAGGAGAGAGGAAGATATCGGTGAGGATATCGAAGAAGGGTGATGAGAGAATTCTTATATCCGTTTCGAACAACGGACCGCATATCCCTCCGGACCTGGTTGAAAAGATCTTTGTTCCTTTCTTCACGACGAAGAAAAATGGCTCTGGTATAGGCCTTAGCATCTCACAGGAGATAATGAAGCTTCACAGGGGATCAATAATTGCTGTATCAAACGGTAAATGGGTCACTTTCCTGGTTGAGCTGTGACAAATGCCCTGCGCCCTTTGCCCTATGCTCTTTGCTTTTCAGCCACGAATGCACGAATGCAGACAAATTTTGTTAATTTCCCCATCTGTTAATGCCGTTTCAACCTGATTTATGAACATCAAAAAGAATATAGAGCGCATCCCCGGAGGAATGATGATCCTGCCCCTGGTTGCCGGGGCCCTCATCAACACCCTGTTTCCCGGCTTACTGAAGGTCGGAAGCTTCACAACAGCGATCGCTTTCGGTTCCACGGCGCTGATAGGGGTATTCCTGGTATGCATGGGAGCTGGCATTAGCTTCAGGGCGGCTCCGAAAGCGCTGAAAAAGGGCTTTGTCATAACCTTTACAAAATTCATTATAGGGGTGATCATCGGCCTTCTCGTCGGAAAGTTCTTTGGCGATAAAGGTCTGCTTGGCCTTTCATCACTCGCCATCATTGCAGCAGTGACCAACAGCAACGGGGGCCTTTATGCTGCCCTCACAGGAGAATTCGGCGATGAGTCCGACGTTGGCGCAATAGCCATATTATCGATCAACGACGGACCATTCCTGACCATGGTCGCACTGGGAACTGCAGGCATCGCAACGATACCAGTGAACGCACTTATCGGTGTGCTTATACCGATCGTAACCGGGATCATACTTGGCAACCTGGACGACTCCATGAAGAAATTCCTGGTGTCGGGTGGACCGGTGCTGATACCTTTTTTCGCATTCGCACTGGGAACAGGAATAAATTTTAAGATGCTGCTTGTGGCAGGGTTTTCAGGTATACTTCTGGGGCTTATAACCACATTTATCGGGGGCTTCTTCAATATCGTCGCGGACCGTGCAACCGGCGGATCCGGCATAGCCGGCGCAGCGGCATCGAGCACGGCGGGCAATGCAGTCGCCACTCCCGCCGCATTAGCGCTTGTCGATCCTTCGTTTGCCGCACTGTCTTCAGTAGCCACTCCCCAGATAGCAGCATCTACCCTTACAACAGCATTTCTTACACCTCTTCTCACTGCCTATGTATCAAGGCGGCATAAAAAGAAACTGTCCAATGGAAGTGATGATAAAGGAAAAGGAAAAATACTTATCGTTGCGGATGACTACACAGGTGCGGGGGATACAGCTGCCCAGTTCAGCAAAAAGAATCTCAGATGCTTGCTGATCACCGGGGGTGATGCCACGAAAGCTCTTGATAAATGCGATGTCCTTGTCATCAATACAGAAAGCAGGTTCGATGATAAGGATACTGCTTACAGGAAGGTCTATGATGCCGGGAAATCAGTCAGTGGAAGGAACATAAGGTGTTGTTATAAGAAGATCGATTCGACAATGAGGGGAAATCCCGGCGCTGAAATATCTGCCCTGATGGATTCAACAGGAACAGAGCACGCCATCATTGCACCGGCTTTGCCGTTATACGGAAGGACAACCGTTGACGGGAAAGTTTATGTCAACAATGTACTGCTCGAAAAAACGGAATTTGCAAATGACCCGGTATCGCCGGTCAAAGCTTCATACATACCGGATATAATTTCTTCACAGTCGGACAAAAAGATCGAAGTGATCAGGTATGATGAGCTTCTAAAAGGAAAAGAAAACCTCGCAAAAACGATTGACGATCTCTTCGGCAAAGGTGTGAACATGCTGGTGATCGATGCAAAGGAGATGAGCGATCTCGGTCTCATTGCCTCCGTCATTGCAAATTCCGACAGGAAAATTGTTTACGCAGGCTGCTCGGGACTGGCAGATCATCTGTCCGAATATCTTAGTGCTGAGTCAGACACGAAGATCAGTGTCGTAATCTCAGGAAGTGCAAGCATGGTAACAAGGAAGCAGCTCAATTATGCTGCTGAAAAGCTTCCTGTCGTGATGATCGATGTCGATACGGAAAGATTATTCAGGAAAGAGCAGGATGCGGAGATGTCTGATATTTTAAGCAGGATAAAGGAAGCTTCACTCAAAGGGAAAGATGTTATTGTAAGGACAGCGCCATCCGATATCTCGGTGGAGGAAAGCTTCAGCACAGGGAGCAGGTACGGACTTGACAGGTTCAAAGTGAGCGAGACGATCGGAAGCTTCCTGGGTGAACTGACCACGAAGATCATTAGTGAAGTCAATATCCGCGGGATCCTTTTTACAGGTGGCTATACCGCGATCAGTGCGGCCAAAAGCCTGGGAGTTACCGGAACGGTGATCAGGGATGAAATTGTGCATGGAATACCCTGGGGATACTTCATCGAAGAGCTATATAAAAATGTGATCGTCGTTTCCAAGGCTGGTGGCTTCGGCTCTGAAGATGCCGTGGTTACTGTCCTTAACTTCTTAAAGAATCATAAGAATGAATGAAAGTAATGCTGTGGTCGGCCTAACCATGGGTGACCCGTCCGGCATAGGCCCCGAAATAATATTAAAGAGTTTCGGGAGACCGGAAATAAACAAACTGAAGACAGTAGTAATAGGTGATTACGGGGTGATGAATGCAGCATGGCAGATGCTTAAAATCAGCTCATTCAGTCTGAACAGGATATC
>DATGWQ010000352.1:0-5463 GCA_035299385.1 Bacteroidales bacterium
GGACCGACAACCTTTTGCAGGGGAAGCAGTGTAACTTTAACCGCGAGCGGCGCAAACACTTATACATGGAGTCCAGGTGATGGTTTATCAATCACAACAGGTCCGACGGTCATTGCCACACCTGAAGTAACAACAAGCTATGTTGTTACCGGAACCGGTGCAAACGGCTGTACAGGCAACGCCCAGGTAACAGTCACGGTAAACCAGCGGCCTGAAGGAATAATGTCATCCGACCCTGCTGTTTGTTCAGGCAGCAATTCCGGGACGGTAAATTTGACTATTGCCGACGGGAGCACTGTTATTGGATGGGAATCCTCAACCAATGCGGGCACAACCTGGTCACCATACACACCTTTGATAGACCAGTATACAACCTCTTATTTGAATTTAACTCAAACCACTGTTTACAGGGCATTACTGCAATTGAATGGGTGCCAGGCGTATTCAAGCATCGGCATTATACCTGTTAATAATGTTTTGGAGCCAGTTGTTACAGTTTCTTCCTCGGTATCATGCCTGAATACAGCAATAACTCTTCATGCCAGCGGATATGGTCAGCCGCCATTCCCGGTAGAAGATTTTCAGAGAGCAAATCCTGTTGGTTGGAGCGGTGATGACGCAGGTTCCAATAATGAGGATCCCAACAGCAACTGGGCCCTGACAACCAATGGAAAAACATTTAATGGTATAAACTACAATTCACAGGCGACCCCGACAAATTCTAAATTTATAATTGTAACTGGGGTCACAGATGAAGCTGATCATAATGCGACTATTACAGCGCCTCCATTCAGCCTGGTTGGAACAATAACCCCTACCCTTAGTTACTATACTGCCTTAAACTTTAACGCCGGATCAACAGGTACTGTAGAGATCTCCACTGATGGGGGGACTACATTTACAGACCTGATAACTTATACAGGTCCACGTAATTATGGCAATCCGGATGGAGGCTGGATAAACGTTACATATTCATTGGTTCCTTACATAAACCAGCCCGATGTACGGATCCGCTTTAATTATACAGGAACAGCGGGGAGCAACTGGGGGCTTGATAACATCGGGATCATTTCAACTTTCCAGCCGATAGTTTATCACTGGACGCCTCTGGACCATATGACTCCGCCAACAGGGGATACACCGGATGTAACAGTCCTCCCTGACGTTGGACTGCATACATACTGTGTATCTTCGACGACAGCTGCAGGTTGTGAGAGTGACACTGTTTGCATCACTGTAAATGTGTTACCGCTGCCTGACTGTAATATTACCGGCACCGATGGACCGGTATGTCCTTCTTCTGTGAATTCTTTCACAGCACCGGCAGGCATGAGCAGTTATTCCTGGACCATTTCAGGAAACGGAAGGATCACGGCTGGTGCAAACGCACAGAATGTTATAGTAACTTCAGGAACCGGGTGTAATCTTCCTTTTACAATATCCTCAACTATTACTGACAATAACGGGTGTGTTTCCACATGCAGCAAAACAGTGCTTGTTCAGGATATTACCCCTCCGATTATTTCCTGTCCTGTCATCAGTGCCCAATACCGGATGGATAATGGATTAGGCTATTATACTGCTGTCGGAACCGAATTTGACGCCACGGCAATCGATAATTGCACTGTCACCTCAATAACTCACAATCTGGCCTACTCCACAAGTACAACGCTGGCAGGATACCATTTCCCACTCGGATCAACAACTGTTACCTGGACTGCCACGGATGCGTGTGGACTCACGGCCACTTGTCAGATAATAGTTACAGTTATTGACGATCAGCCACCTGCAATAACCTGTCCGCCTCCTATAATTGTCCAGTGTGCTGCAGATGTCCCTGTTCCATATGTCAATTATTCCGCATTCCTCGCAGCGGGTGGAATTGCGACAGATAATAACCAGATAAATCCTGCATTATTCTCAGTTGTTGGAACTGACATTATTACGAATCAGAGTTGTGCGAACAGGTACACCATAACCAGGACGTACCAGGTAAATGATTTAAGCGGAAATAGTGCCAGCTGCACACAGGCAATAACTGTTAATGATCAAACCGCTCCTGTAATCACAGGTTGTCCGGCTAATCAGATTTTCTGTGAAACTCCGACCAATGTATTTACTATTCCGGCATCAATATCTGCCGGGGACAATTGCGGCGGAGCTGTAGATATCACATATGAGATTACCGGTGCAACGACCCGGACCGGTTCGGGAAATAATGCAACAGGAAACTTCAACATTGGCGGATCCACAATCACATGGACAGCTACTGATGTTTGCGGAAATGTTGCCACGTGCAGTACGACTGTAACGATCAACCCGAGACCAGTTACTTCACCAATTTACCATAGATAGAAAATTAAGTTTCAAAACAGAAATAATTACCCCGATGCACACACAGATTCAATTCACAGGAAAGTCAGGCCAACTCAATCACAGTGGCAGGACAATGCTTAATAAAGCAGGTGTGGAATGGTTTTCACAAAGCAGATACTGGTATGATCGGCCAGAAACTGAAGATCATAAAGAGAAAATTGAGAAGGAGACAAAATCACCTGGTCCAGGATATAAGTTCCTCTTTCGAAGAGCGATAATCCTGTTGCTTCTGCTGATAGCAGGAGCTGCAAGAGTCTGGGGCCAGGGAGTGACCACAGATCCTGATCATGCATGCTTGAATTCAACTGAAGCTTATTGGGTAACTAACACACCCGGTTCCACTTACACCTGGGTACTCTCAGGTGGTGGAACAATTGTTTCAGGAAATGGATCGAGTTCAATTTCAATTCACTGGACAGAGATCGGAACTTATGTATTAACCGTTACTGAGACACTGACAGGAACAACACTTTGCATCGGGGAACCAGTTATATTACACATTATAGTTCATCCATTACCGGTTGTTAATATTACTTCGACAAATGTCCTTTGCTACGGCACATCCACCGGAACTGCAACAGCCGTAACTACAGTTGGAACAGAGCCTTACACATACTCCTGGAGCAGTGGCCAGACTACGGCTACAGTCACAGGCCTGGCAGCAGGGACCTATACCGTCACAGTTACGGATGCCAACCTCTGCACAGCCACAGCATCAGTGACAATAACACAGCCTGAGCTCCTGGTTGCTACGATCAGCGCATCGTCCAACGCTCTCTGCAACGCTGCAGTCAATGGCTCAGCTACGGTGAGTGTGACTGGTGGCACACCGGCTTACACATACCTGTGGAGCAGTGGCCAGACTACGGCTACAGTCACAGGCCTGGCAGCAGGAACCTACACCGTCACAGTTACGGATGCCAACCTGTGTACTGCAACTACTTCTGTAACGATAACGGAGCCTGCTCCATTAATAGTAGCGGTCAACTCACCCACTGTATGTCAGGGTGATAACGCAACAATAACTGCAACTCCTGGTCAAATCGGTTCATATGATTATGCATGGACCGTACCTGCAGGAGCAACCAATCCTGGCAATGTGGCAACATTCACTTCAACAGTGGCTGGAACTTACGGTGTTGTAATTACAGATCAGACAACTGGTTGCCAGGCTTCTGCCAGCGGAACGGTAGTTATTAATCCTTCACCCGCTCCAAACGTCAGCGGTGCAAATGTTGTCTGCGAAAGCATCAATGGTGTTACCGAGATTTATACCACTACAAACGTTCCGGGAAATACATACAACTGGGTAGTTGTGGGTGGAATTTTCACAGGACAGGGCACTAACCAGATTGCTGTGACCTGGACAACACCCGGAGCAGGATCAGTAAGCGTTACAGAAAGTATCCCCAACACCGGATGCTCTGGAACAAGTACGCTCAGCGTCACTGTTCAGCCGGCTCCTGTAACAAGCCCGATCTATCACAATTAGAGAGGCTGAATTTGAAAACCTGGCACACAGGTCCCTGCAGCAATTTACCGACTGCAGGGGCCAGGGTGGCAGATAGAAGCAAAATAAATTGAGGAAAATGAGTCGAAATAAATGATCAGTCGTCTTCGTCACATATTATTAACCGGCTTTGTCCTGCTCAGCAGCTTCAGGCTGATGGGGCAATTGCCTATGCCGGATAATGTATGTGTCGGAGAAACAAAGAGGTATAATGTTGAGGTTAATCCTGTGCCCGGATCTACCTATACATGGAGAATAGACGGGGAGATACAGAGTGGGTTTCCTACCAATGAATTAATACATACATGGAATACTGCAGGAACTTATTTATTGGAAGTACAGGAGCGTACAGCCGACGGATGTCTCGGACCCGTGAGATCGGGCCAGGTTTTTGTTAACCTGCGGCTGATACCGGTATTTGCTGCCGCACCATCATATTGCAGTGGAGCTATCATTCCGGCTCTTCCTGAGACATCAATAAACGGTATACATGGCACCTGGGCTCCTGCAATTAACAATACTTCAACAACTACTTACACCTTCACTCCCGATGAAGGCCAGTGCGCTTTGCCTGCAACCCTGACAGTCACAATCAGCGACAACATCGTTCCTGCATTTGCTGCAATAGGAACATACTGCAGCGGGGCAACGATCCCGGCTCTACCGTTAACTTCAACTAACGGCATAACCGGCACCTGGGCTCCTGCAATTAACAATGCTTCAACAACTACTTACACATTCACTCCCGATGAAGGCCAGTGCGCTTTGCCTGCAACCCTGACAGTCACGGTCAATGACAACATTGTTCCTGCATTCGCTACTGTCGGACCATATTGCAGCGGGGCAACGATCCCGGCTCTTCCGTTAACTTCAACTAACGGTATAACCGGAACCTGGGCTCCTGCAATTAATAATACTGCAACAACGACTTACACCTTCACACCCGGTGAAGGGCAGTGTGCTTCTACTGCTACGATGGATATCGTGGTGACGGCAAGTATCACCCCGGCATTTAGTCAACTAGGACCAATATGTCAGAATGGGACAGCACCGGCACTCCCGCTGACTTCAAGCAACAATATCACAGGGACATGGAGTCCTGCAACGATAAATACTGCGGCAGTTGGCACAACGACTTACACGTTTACACCCGATGAAGGGCAGTGTGCTTCTACTGCAACAATGGATATCGTGGTGACGGCAAGTATCACCCCGGCATTTAGCCAGGTGGGACCAATATGTCAGAACGGGACAGCACTGGCACTCCCGCTGACTTCAAGCAACAATACCACGGGAACCTGGAATCCTGCAGCGATAAATACTGCAGCAGTTGGCACAACGACTTACACGTTTACACCTAATGAAGGGCAGTGTGCTTCTACTGCAACAATGGATATTGTTGTGACGGCAAGTATCACCCCGGCGTTTGCCCAGATAGGACCAATATGTCAGAACGGGACAGTACCGGCACTGCCGCTGACTTCAAGCAACAATATCACGGGGACCTGGAATCCTGCAGCGATAAACACTGCGGCAGTTGGCACAACGACTTATATGTTTACTCCCGGAGAAGGGCA
>DATGWQ010000353.1:0-3117 GCA_035299385.1 Bacteroidales bacterium
GGTTTCATTTGTGAATGTGACAGGATTTCCTGAAGCATTATAGACCTGGGTAACAGGCGCAGCCGAAAACTGCGGAACAGGCTTCGGAAGAACAGTAATGAACAGACTCTTTTCAGCCGGGCAGCCATAGAATGAAGCTACATTCAGCTTAACCGTCCTGACAATCGGATCAGCTGTCGTATTGGTGTACACATGAGTGGTTACATAGCTTCCGGCAGCAGATATACCGTCACCATAATCCCAGGTATAAGTATTTGCTCCTGAAACACCTGTGAAGGTAATCTGATCTCCGTTGCACACTAGTGCCTTGTCCTTTGTGAAATCAGCAGAGATAGCAGGATAAACCGTCACCATTGATGTTTTCGTTATTTCACATCCACCAGCCGATTTGACAGTGAGTTTGACAGTGCGGTACTGAATAGTTGCACCGGTGGCATTGACATAATTGTGAATAGGATTTGCATCCGTCGTATTTACCGGTGAACCGTCGCCAAAGTCCCACTTCCAGCTTGCAATACCGGTCATGTCTTTCGTGAAGCTGACATTCAGAGGCGTACAACCTTCAGTCTTATCCTGGGTGAAGCTGGCATCCGGACTGTCGACAACCACGGCAACATTGGCCGAACCGTAACAGCCATTGCTGTCCTTGACCCTGTATGTCAGATCATATGTTTCGTCAATCAATGACTTGAACAACGGATTCTTAATGTCATACTTGTTCAGCGGCCCGACTTCACCTGTCCAGGTATGCTGTGTCCAGGTACCCGAACCAGCCGAGATAACAGGTGACATCGTCAGTTCAGCTCCTCCGCAGTTGATCACCGGATTCGGTGCGAAAGTGACAACAGGGTTGGAATAGACTGTAAGAGTCGCCGGAGTGGTGTAGACGGTAGCGCAAGCAGCTCTCAGTGCAAGCCTGTACTGCTTCCCGTTAAGGGAGACAGGAGGATTTATGAATGCAAGCTGCTGTGTATTCGTTCCGCTGTACACTGCATCATCGGTCAGATCTGTCCAGGTTCCGGCATTGTCAACCTGCCATCTCATCTCATTGATCATTCCGCTGCCATTACCTGTAAAGTAAACAGTTCCTGCAGCATCGCAGATTGATTTCGAAACAGGATTGAGTGTTACCACAGGTGGTACAGTTACTCTTAATACTACGAAATTGGAGTATGCAGGTGACGGGCACATGCCGCTTACAATAACCCTGTAAATGTAGGCATTGAAGCTTCCCGGAACATTCGTCAGTGCGAGCGTGTTCGTTGTTGCACCGCTGTAAACCCCGCCATCAGTTACGTTACTGAAACCTGACCCGGTGTTGACCTGCCACTGGTATGTGAGGCCGGTTCCGGTTGCGGTTACACTGAAAGTGGTGTTTTCGGTCTGGCAGATCGTCTTTTCGACCGGCTGTACATCAATCGAAGGCGAAATGTTGACGGTAAGCAGTGCGTCAGCGGTGGTTACCGATGTTCCGCAACCTGTCGCAACAGCATGATATTTATAGTTATTCAGCAATCTTGTTCCACCGAAGATGTTGAGTGTCGGAGTCTGAGTGCCGAACTGAACACCTCCCTCAGGCAGGATCTCAAAACCGGTTCCCTTATCCACGAACCACTGCCATGTGATGTCATCACCCGTAGCGGTTGCATTAAAGGTCGTTGCACCGTATTCGCATATTGTACTGTTGACAGGTGATGAAGTTATCACCGGAAGCGCCCTGACTTTAACAGTTGCTGTTCCTGTAAGGTTTGCGTGAGGATTTGTTACTTCGCATCCGTTTGCATCTTTTATCCTCAGTATCCTGTATGTCGTTGTGACGGCAGGTGAAACGGTTATGTCAGAACTGCTTACATAAGCGGGAATATTTCCATAATTCTCAATATCTATATCGTACGGACCTGATCCGACCATAATTTCAACCTTTATTACAGAAGACTCTCCTGCACAGATGGTAGCTCCGCCTGTCAATCTTGCCAGGGGCAGAGGATTAACTTTCACTTCAACCACATTGCTGAAGACAGCCGGGCAAGTTCCGGATGTTAATGCCCTGCGGTAGTACATCGTTGAAGAAGGCATAGCCGCCGGTGTGTAATCGATAGCCTGGGCTCCCGGAATATTAAGGAACGGTCCGGCAATGTTGAATGAGCTCTGCCACTGGTAATCGTATGGTGCAGGTCCACCTGTAGCTGCTGTGAGTTCAGTGAGCTTTGCAGGACTTGCCCCATAGCAGAGAACCTGGTTAGCTCCAATGCTTCCGGGAGTCAGCGCTGCCGGTTGTGTTATCACCACAGGTGCAAGATTGAATGAACAGCTGTTCAGATCGGTTACCTTAAGGTTGTACGTGCCTGCCTTAAGCGCTGTAAGATCCTCTGTTGAGCTCGTGAAAACAGTACCGAGATAATCAGAGCCTGTCCATTCAAAAACGTAGCCCCCTGAAGGTTTCACTCCGCCTGTTACTGTTACGCTGATGGCTCCTGTTGCATCACCGAAGCAGCTGACGTTCGTCTGTGCATTCAGAGTTACAACCAAATCAGGCGGCTGTGAGATGTTCACAGTTGCAAGAGCTACTGTGCACATATTGGCATCCGTAACAGTGAGGTTATAAGCTCCTGCAAGAAGACCGGAAGGATCTTCTGAAGCGCTCGTGAAAGCGGCGCCAAGATAATCCGTACCCGTCCATGCGTATGTGTAACCGGGCGCTCCGCCAGCAGCAGTGATATTTATAGCACCTGTAGCATCACCATAACACAGAACATTGACTTGTCCTGTAAGTGAAACTGTCAGCGCTGAAGGCTGGGTTATTGTAATTGGCCCCAGTGTTGCCGTGCATCCGTTTGCATCTCTCACACTCAGGTTATATGTTCCCGCCTTGAGTGAAGTAAGATCTTCAATGTTGCCTGAATATGGCACACTTAGATAGTCAGTACCGGTCCAGGTAAAGAAGTATCCTCCTGCAGGCATCACTCCGCCCGCAACAGTCACATTGATTGCCCCTGTTGAATTTGCGAAGCAGAGGACATCTGTCTTGCTGTCGAGTGACACTGTGAGTGCCGGTGGTGCAATTATCGTTACCGGCAAGGTCGTCACGCTGCAGTTGTTCTTGTCTTTTACAGTTAC
>DATGWQ010000354.1:0-10757 GCA_035299385.1 Bacteroidales bacterium
AACAACCCTCATCTACCGTCCCATCACAATTATTGTCTTTATTATCACCACATATCTCTGTTGCTCCAGGATGTACTGAAGGATCATTATCGTTGCAATCATTCTGATTAACCCTGTAACCATCCCCATCATTGTCAGCCAAAGGGTTTAATAATGAAGCCATCTGAATTTCAAGAACATTAATCCTTGATTCTAATGCCTCAACATATGTTTTCGCAGCAGCATCTGTTATGCCGTACCCTGTCAGGCTTGTTGGTTTGCCTGTGGTTATTTTATTCCAGTCGAGATTTGGGATATCACTTTCAGCCAGGCTCCTGAAAACTGGTGTTCCGGATGTTCCTGCAGGTGATGCCATTACAAGACCTGCCGTTTGTGATACAAGGGATGCGGTCAAAGCTCCTGTGCCAGTTACAGGGGAATTTGTGACAGAAAACATTGGTGGCATTGAAAGAGCAACTGATGTAACAGTGCCAACATTCCAGCTCCTGTCTGCTGAGAGATCAAGAGTAGTGCCGTTAATACTTACTTTCCTTGTTCCCGGGAGATATCCTGCAGTTGCATGATTGCCCCAGGCGAATGAGTTATTCCAGTTATTGATCAATCCGGTTGTGATTACATTTGCATCATGTGCAGTAGTCATTGCATCTGTTATCCCGAACCCGGAAAGAGTTGTCGGCAAGCCTGTCAGCTTTGCCCAGGTGCCATCGAACAACTCAGGTTTGTTTGTTACATCTGACCATGCCGGCACCCATGATAAAGGCCGGTATAAGCCTGCATGGTTGCCCCAGGAATATGCTGTATTGCCATTATCAAGAACTGAAGGTGAATATTGATATGCATCATGTGCCTTGAAAATGGGATCGGTTTCATTTGCGGCTGAAGCTGACCCCGAGTAAAGTGCAAATGGAACTGAAAGAAGCTGAGTTATGGATAACGTATTGAAATTTGTCCCTGCTTTCTCATCAAACTCAGTCTTGAGAAAAAACGGACCCTGATCCCAGGGGATGAATCCAAGACCGCTTTCGCCGATTATGATGTCAATCTGCCCATATTCACTTGTTTTCGGGTGGAATGTTTCTGTGTATACAGGTATTCCGGTCATGGTACCCTGAAGGATACTGATCTTTAAAGAAATTGTTTTGGCAGCAACAATAGCGCCATTTGCTTTCAGAATTGTTGCCTTATAGCTGAATCCCTGCGGTGGCGTTCCCGGGATCTGAGAGTAAATAAGAACTGTTGAAAACAGGCCAACTAAAAGAATGTAAAACTTTTTCATGGGAGCTTGTTTTTAGAACTTCATTATTCTTTGGATTCCCGGCAGTTTATCACTGACGGAGGGTTGAGATACCTTCAGGATATATATTCCAGAGGAAAGGTTACTGAGATCAACCTGCATAACAGGTTTCCAGGGAAGTAGCTTGCTGATTACTTTCACTCCTGAACTGTTGTACAGTTCAAGGGAAAACCGACCTGTGTCGGCTGGTGTGATTTCTATATTCAGGAAATCAGTCGCAGGTACAGGATACACTTTGAATGAGACCCCGGATGCTGTTTCGTCCGGACGATTTTTGCCGATTGCAGACTGGTCCACCACAGACAGGCTTCCGCCAAGGATCCAGTTTACGGAAAAATCCGATTTGATAGTATATCCACCTGAAGAGACCACCTGCTGCCCCATGCACATACCAAGGCAGCAGAAAAAGCCTAAGATGAACATAAGTTTCCTCATACTTAACACATTGAATTATTACTTTACCTACGAAAATATTTAGCCTTAATTGGCAAGCAGTAGCGAAATATCCTGCTCAGAAGAATGATATAGATTCTCTCAAAGATTTTTTAGTTTGTGCAGAAAATTGAAATTGTCCAGCAAAGGTAGAACAATGACAGGCGCTTGTCAAGTTTTTTTTTAAGTGAGCTGAATAAGAGAAAACATATTAACAGGTATCCCGGAGTTCTTATCATGGTAAATGTTAGTTAGGTCAGAGTGATCCGCTTTGCTTCGACTTGCGTTTAATTTTTCACCATTCCGCTCCTACGGAGCTCGAAGGCCATCTATTATTCCATAGTGCTACAAACATTCCGCACCTACGGTGCTTACCTTGTCTCCAATTCTCTTCTCCCCTTCTCGTGCATTCAGGCCCAAATAGCAAAGAGATTCGGGTAAAATCCGTACTGAAACTCCGGTTTTCAACTCCGTGTTACTCCGTGACTAACTGCATCAGCCGTCGTAAAGGCATTCGTGCATTCGTGGCCCTATCACCTTTTCGCCTTGTCGTCGCATCGTCTCGAGGCAAAACAATATTCCGATAGTACTGTTTCACTTTCGTAAATAATATCAAATAAAGAATTATGGCTCACATACGATACATAGTGAATGATGTTGAGGAAGCTGTAGGGTTCTATACCTCACAGCTTGGTTTTAACCTGAAAATGCATACAGAAGGATCATTTGCCATGCTTTCCCTGGGAGATGTAAGATTGGTCCTCAGCGTACCTGATTCTGCTTCGGCAGGTGCCAGGTCAATGCCTGATGGCACTCGTCAGTCACCGGGTGGATGGAACCGTTTTGCCATCGAAGTTACAGATATCGGAAAAGCCGTGGAAAAGCTCCGGAATGAAGGGGCTCATTTCCGGAACAATATAATCACAGGCATTGGCGGCAAACAAGTAATTCTTGAGGATCCTTCAGGTAATCCTATTGAGCTTTTCGAACCTGTTCTTGTTGAAGCTCAGAAATAAGCCGCCCTGACATCTGATACCCGACGCTTCACTCCCGTGAAACTCCGGTTTTCAACTCAGTGTTACTCCGTGGTTAACTGCATATTAATGCAAAGGACGCGGTCGGGATCTACTGACGTTCCTTTCAGTCAGTAAGGATCTGTGATCCGTTTTGCTTCGACTTGCGTTTTATTCTTCAACATTCGGCTCCTACGGAGCTCAAAGGTCAGGAGGGAATGCTACCGGGGCTACAAACATTCCGCACCTACGGTGCTCTCCCACTCCCACTCTCCCACTCTCTTTCTTCCAGAGGGCACTAGAAACTTGCTACCAAAACAACCAAGACACCAAAGAGACGCCGTTCACGGGTGACTTGGTGCACCTTGGCGCCTTTGTGCCTTGGTGGCAGAAATGATGATATTCCATTCCGGGGATTTGAAGAAGGTCCTGATGAATAATGGTTATTTTTTTAACGCAAAACATGCAAAGTAGCCGCAGCACATGCTATCGTTCACAAAGGACGCAGAAGATTGTTTAGTTGAGATCTTTTGCGCCCTCTGCGTCTTCCCTTTGCGCCCTTTGCGTTTTATTCTTCAACATTCCGCTCCTACGGAGCTCTCCTTCTCTCCCCTTCTCCCTATCAATTATCCCGGATCAACAGACAGAGGGCATGGAGCAGACCGCAGACATTCTTCACAAGAATATTTCAGCTACCTTTCATTGAAAATTCTATCATTTATGTGATTTTTTAACCTTTCCTGCGAATAATATGGAAACATTAAACAAAATGCCTGGTGGAAAAGGATAAATTTATTTCAGTCATCAAAGACAATCGGAAACTGATCTTCAAAGTCTGCTATTCTTACTGCTCAAATTCCGAGGACAGGAAAGATCTGCAGCAGGACATTATTATTCAACTGTGGAATTCATTCACCAGATTTGACGGCCGTGTGAAGGTCTCAACCTGGGTCTACCGTATTGCTTTAAACACAGCTATCTCATTTTACCGGAAAGACCACAAACACAAAGAGAATACTGTTTTAATTGATAATTCAATTATATCCCTGCCGGTATTTGAACCTGATTCTGAAGAAGACGAAAAGATCGCTTTGCTGTACAGGTATATTGAGAGGCTGAATGAAATGGACAAAGCGCTTATCCTGCTTTTCCTGGAGGATAACAGTTACAGGGAAATTGCGGAAATACTTGGAATTACCGAAACCAATGTAGCTACCAAGATCAGTCGCGTAAAGAAAAATCTGAAAGAACAAATAAATAACATTTAAACCTTATGATCATGGAAGAATTGAACGATTTAAAAAGTGCATGGGCACAATATGATAAAAGACTGGATAAAGCCCTGAGACTGAACGAGGAGCTCTTAAGATCGATCAACCTGGATAAATATAACCGGGCATTGAAAAAACCAATTAACCTGGAACTCCTGAATATTTTTATCCAGGTTATTATGATCGGACTGGTTGTTGTTTTTACATTCAGGTTATCAAATGAAATTTCATATTTTATTATCGGGTTGATCAGTTCAGCAGTGTGTTTAATAAGCTTAACCTTTTCGTCTGTCAAGGTATACCGTTTCAGTAACCTTTCTTATTCTCAATTGAGCATTACTCATTTTCAAAAAGATTTTGCACAATTGAGAATTTTTATAATGCGTCTCAGAAAGATAGAATATGTTATGGCTGCAATACTCGGGATAACGCTGTTCCCTTTAATGGTCAAAGCCACAGCTGGCATTGACCTCCTGGGAAATCTTACTGTTTTAATACCTGCGATATGTTGTGCTCTAGGATTGGGATATGCGATAGGTATCTGGTTAAACCTTATAGTTTATGATAAGGGTTTAAAAGATGCAGAAAAGTTTCTCAGCCTCATTGATAATTTTGCGAAAGAAGAATAACATTTCCTGCACTGAATTAATGTTCAGTTTATCGCTGATTTGAAAATGCATTAGCTTATACATTTTTGTGTCAACTTGAATCCACCTCCGGGTGGATTTTTTATTTCCAAAGTGAATAATCCAGAGGTCATCAAATTTCTACTACAACTGAATACCAGGACAGGCTTCATAGTCAGGCAACCTTTAAAATGTCATCTGCGACCGTTGAGATGTCAGCTGCGACCGTTGAATTGATAGCTGCGGCCGTTAAGCTCCCGGTTGCAATCTTTGAACTGGCGGTTGCAAGCTACTGACTAGTGCAAGCGATCGGGAAATTAAGCATTATCAATGATGCTGCGACAATCGCGTTCATGCAGAAGCTAATAGTTCTCATGCATAAGACAATAGCTCTCATGCAGGTTATAAGGCCATACCGGTTTTATCTGCGAAAATCTGCGGAAAGATCTGTGAAAATCTGCGGGAAATTTTCAACATTCCGCTCCTACGGAGCTCAAAGATCATTAGATATGCTCCCGGGCTACAAACATTTCGCTCCTACAGAGCTCTCCTTATCCCCCCTCTCCAATTCTCCCTTTGGGCATGGGGCAAGGAGCATTGAGTTAATACGACCCAGACATGTGAGAGCATTATTTCCCCTTCAGGGGGGTGCGCAGGAATAGCGGGTGGCAGGGGGTAATCCGATTTAGAATCGTTATGTTAAAGAGCATTTAATTTGCTTATATACATAATGTTCCGTATATTTGCATTCATTGAAAAAACGAGCATGAAGCCAATAGTACAGAAAGAATTATACGATTATACAGCCAAAGACAATTAATGGGGCTATAATGCACACCTTATAACAGAAGGGGAGCTTATAGTTCCCCTTTTTCTTTTAACAATAATCAAAAATTTCAGGAATAATTGCTTGCATGATGGTGACATTAATGGGCTCATTATGTGCAGGAATGACATGAAAGGAGGAAATGACTATGACATATGTAATATTATTTGGATTTTATTTGATATTCGATGTTCTGTATGCGTACTATATAATCGCCCTGACAGAACTTAAAGCCTTGAAATCTGCCCTGGCATCGGCAGTAATTATCGGGATGTCCTTGTTCGGAACAATCGAGATAATTAAAAATCACTGGAACGCCATCCCGATAATCCTGGGGGCTTTTACCGGAACATACATATCAGTGATGTTGAAAAAATCAAAAGAAAAAGCCCTTTCCGGGACATTAATTCCCGGAACTGAAGAAAACATGGATGTTCAGGAAGCATCCGCGTGAAACTCCCTGCAGCAGTTCAGGAAAGCTTCATGCCCTGATCGCATAAACTAAAAATTAAGAAACAGATAAAAAGAAGTATAAAGATTACGACATGAAAAAAATAGTAATAACCAGAAACGATTATTCGAGGATACATGAAAGTATTCACTACGCAAAAATCAATAATTCTATCAGAACAATTGAAGCTGAAAATCTCGTTAATGAACTGCAAACAGCATCGATTGTCGATCCTCATGATGTACCGGGAAACGTTGTGACTATGAATTCCATCGTAAGGATCAGATTCCCCGATTCGGGTAAGTCGATGGTATTCCAGGTAGTTTACCCTGATGCAGCAAATATTAAAGAGAATAAAATTTCCATTTTCTCACCTGTTGCAACAGCGCTGATCGGTTACAAAGCAGGCGATACGATTGAGTGGATAGTTCCTTCAGGTCCCACTAAAATCCGGATTGAAGAGATCATTTATCAGCCGGAAGCAGCAGGACAGCTTCAGCTATAAGCGCAGGGAAGTAAGAAGCTTTGAGCGGAGCCTGGATTCTGCAATAAATGGAGATCGGAGGAAGAATGTTGAACCAAAAAAAATTGAATGTCATGAAAAATAAAAATTACGATTTCAATAAATATTATCATTTCAGTGATGAAGTATCTGACCTCTTGTTTCAGAAGGTTAAATGGACCGAAAATGGCATTACTCATCTTGGTACTGTAACGGAGATTTTCTCAGTGAAAGGCATAAAATATCTTACGGTGATGACAATTTTTGGCAAGAGGCTCAAGGTCAAAATGTCTAAAGTAAGGCTCTATTCAGAGCAGATGAGAGCCTGATAGTATGGTTGTATAAATCCTTAGGCTTAATTATTGAGGCGTAAGGCGCGAGGTGAACATTTACGAATTTTGGATCGTTGACTAATAAGAGGAAGACTAATTATTTGTTGATAAATGAATTCTAAAAAGTGAAATCATGAAAATTAAGAAAGTCACAGTAGCCGGTACCGGTGTTTTAGGCAGCCAGATTGCTTTTCAGACAGCATTCAAGGGATTTGAGGTCTCAGCCTACGATATTAGCGATGAAGCTTTAATACAGGCTAAAGAAAGATTCAACGTTTTAAAAGAACGTTACCAGGAAGATAATTATGGTACGAAAGAAGAAGTAGATGCGGCCTATAATCGGATTTCCTTATTTACCGACCTTGCAAAAGCAGTGGAGAATGCTGATCTGGTGATCGAGGCTATTCCTGAAATATTGGAGATAAAGCAAAATTTCTATAAAGAATTATCTGAAGTAGCGGGGGGAAATACAATATTCGCCTCCAACTCGTCCACCATGGTTCCCGGTCAGATTTTAAGCTTTACTGATCGTCCGGATAAATACCTGCATTTGCACTTTGCCAATGAGATCTGGAAACTTAATATTGCCGAGATCATGAAGCATGATGGCACTTCAACGAGAGTGTTTGAAGATGTAATTGAGTTTGCAAAAGCAATAGGAATGGTTCCGATAACACTTCATAAAGAGCAGTCCGGTTATGTTCTGAACACGCTTCTGGTTCCTTTCCTCAAGGCGAGTCTCCAGCTGGTTGTGGATGATGTTGCAGATCCGGAAACCGTAGACAAAACATGGATGATCTCAACCGGCGCACCGTTTGGTCCATTCGCATTCCTGGATATTATCGGGCCCAGCACACCATATAATCTGTATAAGGCATATGGGGAAGCAGGAGATGATATCTCTGCAAGAATAGCTGATTGGATAAAAGCTGAATATCTTGATAAAGGGAAAATGGGGAAAGCAAATGGAAAAGGTGTATATACCTATCCGAACCCGGCATTTGAAAACCCTGGTTTTCTGGAAGCAGAATACCAGGAAGAACCACAGGCAGTGTCCGGATAGCTTCAATTACCAACGCAGAAGGATCAACCTTTTATACTTCTCCTTTACTATTCGCGGAATAAGCGGGCAGGTTCCAGTGGTAGCGCAAAGCCATAAGCCGCAGTGTGAAGCATACCACTAAAGCGATTAATGAGATCCAGTCATCTGACAGCCATTTAAAATAATTACCGGCGACCACTATTATAGCCCCTGCCATTGCTGCTGATGCATAAATTTCTTTTTGAAATATTACAGGGATCCGGTTTAGCAGGATGTCCCGTAATACGCCACCTCCTACTGCTGTTATCGTTCCTAAAAGAACAGCAACTTCTGCATTATGACCAAATGCAAGACTCTTCTGTGCACCGGTGATTGCAAACATCGATAAACCCAGGGCATCGAAAAACAGTACAGGGTGATGAAGCCTTTGAACAATTGGATACAAGCCTATTGTCATACCTGCAGCAAGCATTGCCGTTACCAGGTAACGCCAGTTGCTTAATCCGGCCGGAGGGGTTGTGCCGATACACAGATCACGGATAATTCCGCCGCCGCAGGCAACTGTGAACGCTACAGCACAGATCCCGAACAGATCCAGGCCCCGTTGTCTTGCTGCTGTCGCCCCACTGATGGCAAATACAAAAGTGCCCCCCAGATCAAGCAAATAATAAAAAGTATGTAGTTCGTACATTTTGAATGTGATCTACTCCAGCCAAGCTAATGCTGCTGTCATCATAGCCTGCAAGCCTGTTTTTAAGGTCGGATGAATTACCGGCGAAAACTTTGGAGAATGATTACCGGGAATAGTATTCAGCTGATTACTCCTTTCCGCCTGCTGGTATATTGCCGGATCAGTTCCCCCGACGAACCAAAAAACGTAAGGGACTCCCCAGCTCCGTCCGAAAACACTGAAATCTTCACTGGCGGAAGCCGGCTTTGTTTCATGTGATCTGTCACCGAACTCTACTTTGAAAGCCTCTGCAACTTTTGCCGTAGCCGCAGCATCATTATTGGTCACGGGATAACTGTCCAGCTCGGTAAACTCTGGTTCCCTTGGTGCATTTGATGCAGCGCATTCGGCAATACATATCCTTTTGACCGCTGAAAGTATATGATCCCGTACACTGTCATCGAAAGTCCGGATATTCAGTTTCAGCGTTGCATCTTCAGGGATTATATTTTCTTTTGTGCCGGCCTGCAATGATCCTACTGTCAAAACTGCATTTTGAATCGGTGCTATCTCGCGCGAAACAATGGTTTGCAGGCGCATGGTTGTAGCTGCTGCCATGATCACCGGATCGATGGAGGTCTGGGGTTGTGAACCGTGTGCGCCGCGACCGAATACTTTTACTTTGATGCTGTTCCCTGCTGATAAAATAGCGCCGCTGCGGTATCCTACCGTACCTGATTCACCCACCATTAGGTGCTGTCCAAAGATGATGTCCGGCTTCGGGAAACGATCCATAAAGCCATCATCGATCATTCCCCGTGCGCCACGGCCTACTTCTTCGCCAGGCTGGAAAACAGCAAGCAAGGTACCTTTCCATTTGTCCCTGTGCTCTGCAAAAAGCCTTGCGGCTCCCATTAACCAGGCCACATGCATATCATGACCGCATGCATGTGATACGCCGACCTCCGACCCGTCGTCACCACGGGCTGTTTTCGTGCTTGCATACGCCAAACCTGTATCCTCTTTGACGGGAAGGGCATCCATATCCGCACGAAGCATAACTGTTGGCCCTTCACCATTTTTCATAACGCCGACCACTCCTGTCTTTCCTACATTTGCAGTAATTGCGAATCCTGATTTTGCAAGGTAGTCTGCGGCGATCCCGGCAGTCCGGAATTCCTGCATCGACAATTCCGGATTCTGATGAATATCTTTGTAAATCTCTTCCAGTTCAGGAAGCAGCCTGTCAATGAAACTATCCATATTATTGTTGAATTCTTTGATCCTGATGGTTTCCATAATGCAAGATTTTATCGTTTTAATCTGACTGCACACTTACATTTTTTTCTTCTTTTGGTATTGTTTTCATGATGGCAATAATTGCCACGATTACCATAAAAAGATTAAATAACAACGCGAGGAAGGCTGCTTCCCTGATGGCAATATTATCCTGCCTCCCGCTAAAAGTGATCACATTGTCAAGGATGCTTGACGGATTATCAGTCGTACTGAGTCCTGTGAAAATTCCGGCAGATATTGCCACGCCGAAAGCCGCGCCAAGCGATGATGCCATTTTATAAACTCCGGAGCCGGCCCCGGCTTGTGATTCAGGCAAATTAGAAAGTGCAGCATCGGTCGAAGGTGTGGCATAGAAAGCCAATCCTACACCAAATATTGTGTATGAAAAAATTGCAAGGATCTTATATGTATCCCTCATGAGATTGGTCGGCAGTAAAAGCAATATTGATATCGCAACAATAAAGCATCCCCAGATCATTGGCTTCCTGTGACCGAAGTGCTGTAGCAACTTTTCACCAACCCGGATAAAAGAGGTGACTGAAACAGCATATCCCAGAGTCAGCATTCCTGCCGCCTGCGCGGTGAGCCCGCCTCCGATCTGCAGCAGGCTAAGCGAAACAATAAGCATTCCTGCAACACCATTAAGTAAAAAGTTGGAAATTGTAGCACCAACGAAAGTTGAATTCTTAAAAAGTTTGAAATCTATGAACGGGGCTTCTTTTCTCTTTTCAATTCGGAAAAAAGCTGCCCCTGCCACTCCGGCCATGACTATGAATATAATCGATACCGTACTTGTCCACCCCAGTTCACTTCCTTTGCTCACCAGTATCTGAAGGGCTATCATAACGATCATAAAAGATGAAATCCCGGCAAAATCCAGGGTCATTTTGCCGGATCTGACTTTCTTGCTTTCGGGAGTATTCTTGATCATCAATAAACCTATAATTGAAATTGCAGCAGAGGCGAAGAAGATATACCTCCATCCGAGATTCTGAGCTA
>DATGWQ010000355.1:0-35551 GCA_035299385.1 Bacteroidales bacterium
TGTTTTTATACCAAAATCAATATGAAATGGATATGAAGTCAGCGAATATAATTCTAACAGCAGCGGTAATACTCGGTATCGGCGCATCCTGCGGTTCCAAAGGAGGACAGAAGAATGATGATAAACAAAAGAAAGACACTGTAAGCACTGCAGTGATGACTGAGAAGAATGAAGACAGCGGATACACCAGTCTCTTCGATGGAAAATCAACCACAGGGTGGAGAGGTTACGACAAACCTTCATTCCCTGAAAAAGGGTGGGAAGTGGTTGACGGAACACTTCATTGTATCGGATCAGGTACCGGTGAGGCAGGTTCGGGGGGTGATATAATATATGACAAGAAATTCAGCAACTTCGAGCTTCAGCTTGAATGGAAAATCTCCTCCGGGGGAAACAGCGGCATTTTCATCCTCGGTCAGGAAATCCCGGGTGAACCTCTTTGGAAATCTGCCCCGGAAATGCAGATCCTCGACAATGAGCGTCACCCCGATGCAAAGCTCGGAGTCAACGGCAACCGCATGGCAGGCTCACTGTATGACCTTATTCCTGCAAACCCTCAGAATACCAAACCCGCAGGGGAATGGAACCAGGTGAAAATAATGGTCTACCAGGGAACAGTGGTCTTTTCCCAGAATGGCGCAAACGTTGTTGAATTCCACCTGTGGACCGAAGACTGGAAGAAGATGGTCGGAAGCTCAAAATTCAAGGATTACAAGTGGTTTATGGACCCGGCAAAGGAAGGATTTATCGGCCTGCAGGACCATGGCAATGACGTGTGGTTCAGGAATATAAAATTGAAAGAATTATAATTTTTTGCCCCCATCCCAACCTTCCCCCAATTGGAGGAAGGAGCAAGTATCGAATTGCATCCGGGTGGTTTTAAGTCCCCCATTTGGGGGGATTGAGAGGGGTCAAACAGTTCCTTTCAACCCGATTGCCTCCGCCACTTCCCTCATTCCCATGATCGTATCATGAATGAGTTCATCGAGAGTCACCCCAAGCATTGCTGCTCCTTTCTCGATCACTGACCTGTCGACACCGGCTGCAAATCTCTTATCCTTCCATTTGTTCTTTACGGATTTTGTTTCCATGTCGAGGACGCTTTTTGCCGGCCTGACAAGTGCACTGGTCGCAACAAGGCCGGTCAGCTCATCCACTGCATAAATTGTTTTCTCCAGGCGTGTTTCAGGCTTTACGTCTGTCCTCAGCTCCCAGCCATGGCTCATCACTGCCCTGATGTATTCTTCAGGCCAGCAATTTTCCCTGAGTATCTTTTCCGTCATCTGGCAATGCTGATCCGGATACTGCTCATAATCGAGATCATGGATGAGCCCTATTATACCCCATTTTTCTTCATCCTCACCGGCTTTCCTCGCCATGTACCTCATGACACCCTCAACGGAAAGGGCATGCTTCATCAGGCTTTCGGAATTGTTGTATTGTCTGAATAATTGTAACGCTTCTTCCCGTGTTGGTATCTTTTCCATTTTCCTGGTGTCCTTTGTGGTTAATTTTTCTGAACTATTAACGGCAGTGTCTTCTTTATTACCGATCCCCGAATGTACAGGTAATAAGTTGAAGCTGCAAGGCCTTTTACGTTAATGGTTACCTGGTTTGAGCCCGTGATGAGGTCTTTCCTTTCCTGGTATATTGCCTTTCCATTGATGTTTATCAGGGTGATGTCTACCCTGTCGGGAACAGGGGTATTGATAAAGACAGTGAAATGATCGCTGAAAGGATTCGGGTAAACGATCAATGATTCTTTTATTTCAGTGTTCTCAACCACGATTTTCAGGGTGTCGTTAAGAAGGTAATCATCATTGTTATTATACCCGTAGGTCGTAAAATTATACACACCGTATTTTGAAAGATCAGCTTTTTCAGGGAACATGACTTCCACTGAATCGCTCCCCGGATAAAGCACATTTTTGAAGTGATACCTGACAGGAGCATTTTCCCCTACTGCATAGGCAAGATTGAAACCATTCAGTGTATCCCTCCCTGAATTAATAACCTTGACATTTACGTATGACATGCCGATGTGATTCATCCGGAAAGGCATTATACGGGCGACTTCGAGATCTTTCTGAATATACCTTACAGATCCTGAAGTCGAGAAATCTATCATATCGATCCAGGCACAATCTGAGCCGGCATAGACTGTCCTGTCTTTCTTATAAGACCATTCCATTATGTTAAGTCCCTTCCCCACAGGAACTGCTATTTTCGTCCAGCCTGTTTCACCGGATTTTTTGAAGATTTCCTTCCCGTTCAGGATGAATGCAAGATAATCATAGGTGATCTCGCTCGACACTCTGCAGTAGAATTTAAGCGTGTCCGCTGCAGGGTAATAAACCTTTATGCGGAGATCCGATGAGCCCAGGTCGGGAGTCGCTCCTGATCTTGCTGAAATACGCCCTTCATATGCATTTGTTTCTGTCGTGATCCATGGAATGCTTCCCCTGTTTATCCATGGAAAAATGGCGAATGATCTGGCTTCGAAGCTTTCCCTTACCCGCCCCACTCTGAATGTGAAATTTCTGTTTATTTCAAACGGTGAGGATATCAGATCAGATTCAATATTGACATAGCCCCCGGCCAGTAAACCCTGATCAAGAGTCACTCTGACAGGGATCTCCGTTGTGCTCCCCTGTTTAAGGACCGGAATGTCGAGATGCGGTTCATGGATGGCGATTCCTGACGAACCCGTTGTGCTCAGGTTCCCTCCTGCATCGCTGCTGCCGTCATTGTTTATCCGGAAAACAAGATTGAATGTTTCACCGGGATCAGCAATGTGATCACCGTTCCCATACTGGGCATCATCAATTACAAAGCTCGTTACATCCAGTTTGGGCGCATGAACGACAAAATCAATCATGTAATTCCTGTCAGACTTGCTGCTGTGCACATTCAATTTTACCGAAGCGATGCCCATGTCGGGAATATTATCGCTTATTTTTAGTTGAAGTCGATCAATAACTGTTACCTGCGAGAGTTTAGGAATTGTGCCTATATAAGCCGAATCATTGAGTATTGATATGTAAGGTGAAGTGGAAGTTATCGTTGCAGACGTTCCGGGAGCATCAGAGTTCCCCATATTGCCTATGGCCACAGACAGGTAAATACTTTCCCTGAAGTCCGCTTTCTTGTTGTTGTTTCCTGTCACATCATTGATCGAATACTGGTTGAGATTAAGAAACTGCCCGGGAATGTCGGCTATGCGGACCTTTTTAATGACCGGATATTTGTTCTGTGCGGTGATTACAATCAGGCAGGAATCATCAGAAATTCCGGGGATATCAAGCGTTACCGCCCCGGATAAGCCTGCAAAAGAGGCATCCCATAATGTATCTTTGTGTGAAATGGCCACATATGAGAATGGTTCAGCCGTGAGTGAAAGGGACTTTATCCCATTCGGAATTGTATCGGGAAGTGATACATTCTGTAGTGCCGGCGTACCGATAACGGGTATCATGCTGGGATCACCGATGACATTGTAAATCTCCCAGTAATATTTTTTCCAGGGAGATGTGCCGGAGCTTACGGAAAGGTTTCCTGCATAATTGATCTGTCCCAGTGTATAGAACCAGTCCGAAGGATACTCATCATGGTTGTGGAACAGCCTGTCAAGCGATCCGAGCCCTTTATCCGGGTATGAAGGATTATCTGAAATATTTCCAAGGCCAACATACCAGTAATAGTCCTCATCCCAGTATGAATCATTGGAGCATCCGATAAAGGCGGAAGCTCCCCGGTTTTTCTCGAGGACCATCCTTGGACCAAATGATGACCGTGTCTGGAACTCCCCTGTACGGCATGCATTACTTATGATTACCGGATACATGGATCTGTTCGACAATAAAGATGTATCCGCAGTCTTGATATTTAATTGAAGCCAGCCTGAAGCATCTCCATGGCCGGAATAATTTATGAATGAAGTGCCTTTGTTTATCAGCTTCAGGACAGAATCTTTCGCCTGCACCAGGTAAGCATCCTTGTCCGTTCCCTGGTAATGATAGAAATGACTTTCATGGATGTTGTTTTCAGGAGTAAGATATTTTGTCACGCCATACCTGATCTGCCCGTCCATATATACGGAATGATCCGGATCATAACCAGTCGTCGCGAGAGCCCTGGAGTAAAATGTATTTGTATCTGCAAACTCAAACTTTTCATATTGAATAATCTTCTGCAGGGCGGAAGTTACCTCTGATGTATCTGATGCCGGTATGCGGCCGAAATACATTTCCGGCAGATAATCCCCGTTGCCGTCGAACTCAGCATAGTAAAGGTCGGTAATATTGCCTGTAGTCCCGTACGAGGGGATCCTGTTCACATCGCCTATTATAAGAAGGTAATCAGGAGGCGGATTTTCAGGTGAAGCTGCATTGTAGATGCCTGATATTGTCTGTTTCAGCTGGGGAAAAGTATTACCAGCATATGAAGCCCCCCTGTAAAGGACATTGACCCTGTATCCTTCCTGTGTCTTCCATTTTACAAATGATTGTATCTGCTTTCTGAAAGCGGTATCTGTGAGTATTATCATGCCCGCCGGTCTGTCGGTGTAATCAGGGATCAGGTCGCGGCTGTAATTAAGTGTCCCTTTTGAAAGGGATTCCGAAAAGGAAGGATCCTGTAAGACAGCAGAAACAGAGCCTTTTGATCCCGTGTAGTTTATTTCCACTTTCATGGATGTTATAAGCTCGATCGTATTGGCGTGAGGATTGTATCTTGCAGGTTTTAGATACAGATTTGCAAGGGTGTTGTTTCTCATCGTTCCCAGTTTCTCAAGAACAACCGTATCTGACTGTATCAGGCCTTTATGGGAATATGCTTCCCTGTCGATCCGGAACCGCGGGCGGCGGCTTTGAGGGTTTTTTGCCTCGCTTTCCTGAGAAGGATAAAGCAAACCCCTGATCTGTCCTGATGAGGGTTTTATTCTTGCGGTCTTAACATCCGATATTTTGATTTTGTATCCGGAGCCTTCAGGTAAAACTATAAGCTTCGCGAGAACAGGCAATTCGGGTTTGCCGGGATCAGATGCATGACCATGCCCCGGAAGTGACAGGCGGTAAAAATTTCCTGAATCGACTGAAAAATCATTGATCTCGAGCAGTGGCAGCCTGTAGTTGATTGTGAGTGAGCCGTCATCGCCGACTGAATATGTTGTCCTGTCTTCATCCCGGTTATACCTGTAGGTCTTTGCTTCCTGCCCTGCAACATATAAATGGCAGAGGAAGGAAAGCACCGGAAGGCACATCCGTTTGACAGATCCCAAGTGCATCAACTCTAATAAATTAAAACCCGAAATAACCCTAAATTCCTTAGCAAGTTAAGAAAATAAATGTTTCGGCATATACTGCTTTTTACTTAATAATAATCAGCAACTCTAAGTACTCTAAGTACTCTAGTCACTCTAGTCACTCTAGTCACTCTAGTCACTCTAATCACTCTAGTCACTCTAGTCACTCTAATCACTCTAGTCACTCTAATCACTTCCCCCTTCACCTTTTTACCATTTTATTTGTTATCTTGGTGAAATAAAAAATTTGTGGTTATGAAAAGAGGTATCAATACATTAATGACCCTGACCTTTACTCTGACCTTCATGCTATCCCCTGCCTTGCTTAAATCGCAGGATGTTCCTGAATATGACAAGATTCAGACTTCCGCAGGAACGGTGGAAATGCATTACATCGGACATGCTTCCCTTATGTTCAAAGTGAACGGGATTATAATTTATATAGACCCGGTGAGCAGTGTAGGCAACTACGATTTTCTTCCAAAAGCTGACCTGATTCTTGTCACACATGAGCACCCTGATCATCTCGATGTTGACCTGATAAACAAGCTCAAAAAACCGGGCACATTTGTACTGGTCAATAAAACCTCTGCCAAAGCCATTCCCTGGGCAATGGTAATGGAAAACGGAAGCAGGCAGGAGCTGAAGAGCATCGTGATAGAAGCAGTTCCTGCATACAATATTGTAAATGAAAGGGCACCCGGACAGCCGTACCATGCCAAAGGTGACGGGAACGGATATATACTGACAATAGGAGGGAAGAGGTTCTATATAGCCGGAGATACTGAAAATACCCCTGAAATGAAAGCCCTGAAGAACATTGATGTTGCATTTCTTCCCATGAACCTTCCTTATACAATGACACCTGAAATGGTAGCCGATGCAGCAAAAGCTTTCAGGCCAAAAATACTTTATCCCTATCATTATGGTGATACCGACCCGAATATCCTGGTTGATCTTTTAAAAGATTCAGGTATTGAAGTGAGGGTCAGAAACCTCAAATAGTAATTTTAAATAATCCTTTAAAATACCGCTTATGAAGAACATGAACAGGAGAAGCTTTATCAGGACAGGAGCTGCAGGCGCGGCAGGAGTTCTGGCTTTTTCGAAAAGTGCCGCATCAGTTCCAGTGTCACGGCAGGAACAGGAAATAATCACCCGGACACTTGGAAGAACCGGTATGAAAGTCCCGGTAATAAGTTTCGGTGTTATGAGATCGGATAATCCCAACCTTTGCAAGGCTGCCCATGAAAAAGGGATCAGGTTGTTCGACACTGCCAACGGATATCAGAACGGCAACAATGAAACAATGCTGGGTAACCTGTTCAAAACCTACCAGCGAAATTCATTTTACCTGGCCACAAAAGTGAAGCCTGCAGGTGTTGACAGGGATGGCAAGCCGACGGCAGAGACCACCGCTGATGATTTCCTTTCAAAATTCAATACAAGCATTTCGAGGCTTCAGATGGATTATGTCGATATCCTTTATATTCACGATATACGAAATCCGGAGATGCTGGAATACAAACCAATTATCAGCGCAGTTAAAAAACTAAAAAAGGACGGCAAAGTCAAATTCATAGGTTTTTCAACACATGCCAACGAACCGCAGGTGATAAATGCTGCTGCCGATCTTAAAACATTCGACGTCATTCTCACATCATACAATTTCAAGCAGGCCTATGCAAATGAGCTGACCGAAGCCATTCACAAGGCAGGAAAGGCAGGCATAGGCATTGTTGCCATGAAAACACTTGCCGGAGGCGGCTTCCTCGATAAGGAGAAAACAAAAAAGGTGAACACCTCAGCTGCAATCAAGTGGGTGCTTTCGAATGAGGATGTGTCAACTGTTATTCCCGGAATGACCGAATTCGATCATCTCGATGCCAATCTGAAATTGCTGAGCGATCTTTCAATTACGGATTCCGAGAAGCAGGATCTTGTGCTGGCAATGAATGAACAGGGGCTTTTCTGCACCCAATGCCAGGAATGCCTGAGGCAGTGCCCCCGCCGCCTCCCCGTCAATGATCTCATGAGGGCTTACATGTATGCCTACGGCTACTCAAACATGCCAATGGCTCATTCACTTTTAAGTGAGCTCAACACCGGCACGAACCCCTGCGGTGACTGCTCCTCCTGCCAGGTAAGCTGCACCAAAAGGTTCGATTTGAAAGAAAAAATTGCTGATATTTCGAGGCTTGCAGCGGTGCCCGGGGATTTTATCGTTTAAAATATTTTTCATTACTCTGGGCACCTCTGTGATGCTCTGTGCACATCTGTGTAACTTAAATTCACGTTCCATGAAGAAGTCTTTTCTTTTTTTGATTTTTATTATTTCAACCTTTCTGCTCTCCGCCCAGGAAATGAACCTGCCGCAGCTTTCAGGTTATAAAAAGGTGACAGATTATCCTGTTTTCACCCCCGACAACCTCTGGAACTTTATCAACGGTGCGGCCGACAATTACCTTGCATTAGGGTTTGTGGACCTTCATGTTGCCGAGTACAAGAAAGGCAAAGATGTGATCAAGCTTGAAGTTTACCATCATAAAAACAACACACTTTCTTTCGGGATCTATTCCTCGGAACGCTCACCTTCATTCCGCTTTATAAGCCTGGGTTCACAGGGATATGTTGCAGATGGGTCGATTAATTTTTTCAAGAGCGATTATTATGTGAAGATCAGGACATATTCCAAAAAGGAGAAAGTTCTGCAGGCTGCGCAAACCCTGGCCCAACAGGTGGCAAACATGCTTCCAGGTGAAGCCGGAATGCCTGCTGCCATCAACCAATTCCCATCAGAAGGTAAAAAGGCCAATGAAGAGACATACATTAATGAAAGTGTGCTGGGACATAATTTCCTTTCAAACGCATTCAGGGCCAATTATGAAGCTGGAAACCAGAGCTTCTCAGTCTATATTTTCGACAAGGAGAACCCGGATGAAGCCCTGGCAACCGTGAATGAATACCTGAAGGCAACAAAAATGGAACCCGCCAGCGAGGGAAACGGGAAAGTTGTTCTGAATGACGGTTACAATGAAACAATTTTTCTCGCCTGGAAAGGCAACCGGGTTGTCGTAATTTCCGGCCTTGCTAAAGATCAGAGCGATATAGCGGAGAAATATACTTCGGAGATTCTCAGGTAGACCCCTGAATCCAATTACGAAACCCATTCCCTCTCCCTGCCTTTCAGCTCTGAGAGAACCTTTATTATAGTGTTCACATTATCCGACACCTGGAAATCGAACATCCCCACGCAGATGAAGTCAGCCCCGTTCTCGAATGCATACCTGAACCCGTCCTTTGGAAGAATGGCCCCTCCGGCAAGCACTTTGAATGCTATCCAGGGCTTTCTGAGGCTCTTCATATATTCTGTTGTTTTTACGGGAAACAGATCGAACATGTTGTCATGGATCTCATTATGATCCTCCGATCTTTTATAATCCACGCTGAACTCCACCCTTTTTTCCATTGGATGGGCTGACCAGTACCGGTCGTGATGGAATGTCTTGACATAATAATCAGCAGGCAATCCTTCTTTTTCGCATGTTTTGATGACTTCCAGGGAATGCGCGCCCACACCCGCCATGTACCCCTGCTTTTTGATATGCTCAAGGGCTTTGCCCAGCATGGCAACCTTGCCTTCGCGGACATACCTGTCGCCCTCGCCTCCCTGTATATATAATGTATCGGCTCCATTGCCTATTGCTTTGTCAATATCACCGAGGAAATCTGCATCACGCAGGTAGGTCTGGCAAATGGATTGTATTTTACCGTTATTCATCGTTTTATAACGGTTGAATAATGGATAATTGATGTTCGTCATGAAAGCCGTGTTTATACCGGCCTGTTCGCAAAGATGAAGCGTCTCCAGGACTTTTTCTTCTGTGTTGTAAGCCTTGAAGAGTGTATTGGCATACCTGAGGTCGCGGGCGTGGGCATAACCATTGATCTGGTTGCTTCCCATGATCATTCTTGTAATGCTCAGATTTCCGAGCTTCCCTTCAGGTATCTTCCCGTTGATTTCAATCGACGGCATGATGTTTTTGCTTCCGGAGGAGGAATAAACTCCGGGGAAAGCCGATAATAACGGAAGCCCTGCAATCTTCCTGAGAAAAGATGCACGGCTTTCACCTGATTTTTTTGCCATGATGTGACTTTTTAATATCAGTAAAGGTACGTATGACATTCCGAACAGTTGGCCTCGGCCCAGGCTGTTCCGACATCAACCGGATGTTCAAACTGAAGGCTCTCCCTGATGTTTGAATATTTCATTTCACCCGGTTTCCCCTGCCCGACAATGGTATGGCAGAGATTGCAGTCCCTGCTGATAACGCTTCCATCCTCCGCCTTGAAAGAGTTGTTATGGCACCTGAAGCAACCGGGACTCTCAAGATGACCGATGTGTTCCGGGTAAGCATCGTAGGTTACTTTCATCCTCGGGAAGGTATTCAGGCTGAAAGCTTTCTGTACTGCTGATACCGAGTTGTTTATTTCATTTTCTTTTGCCTGGAAAATTCCGGGGTATCCCGTTTTGTAAAAATCCATCATACCATCATGGATCTTCATAAATGCGGTATCCTTGTCAGTGAATGACTCCCGCAGAACACTCATTGCCGCTTTCTTGATGAAAGGAACATCCTTTGAAACTTCACCGGTAAGCATCGCTTTGTCAAAATAAACTGTAGGCGACTGGTAATTATGCGAAGGCCTGTTATGACAATCGATGCAGTCCATCGTTCTCATGTTGTTTTCACTTACGAGGCTGTCGGGAGCCGGATTATTCTCATCAGTGAACACCTTTGACTTACCTGTTGCACGGTCAGTGTATCTTACATAGAAAATATTCTCCCTTTTGTCATTTTCTGAGATGTAATCGATCTTGACCGAAGGATTAATGTGCCAGTGAATGCCTTCGGAATGTCCCAGTCCGCTGAACTCAGGGCCGGTTTTCATCTGGAGCATGACGTCCCATTCGGTATTGAGCGAATCGGCAAGAAAATACTTGTTCGTCCAAAGGGAGCGTGCATAGAATTTCTGAGGCCAGTGGCACCTCTCACATGTCTCCCTTGCGGGCCTGAGGTCATGAAGAGGAGTCGATATCGGACGGTCGTAATCATTTGCAAGCACAGCATATATCTGGTGCAGTCCCGACAGCTTTGATTTCACATACCAGGATGCTCCTGATCCCACGTGGCATTCAACGCAAAGCACGTTTGCATGAGGTGACCTCTGGTAAGCGGTATGTTCGGGTTCCATCACCTTGTGACAGAGCAGTCCGCAGAATTCAACCGATTCGGTAATGTGATAAGCCTTGAAGCTTCCCATTGTTGACAGAACAAGAACAATAATGGTGACAATGGCAAATAATATGAAAGCATTTCTTTGTTCCGGCCGGTTAAGGTCAATTGAAGGAAGTCTTTTCACTTCGCCTTCACCCATCTTTATTTTTTTCCTCCTTTCCCTGATCATGCCAATGGGTATGAGTAGCAGGCCAAGAAGCATGAATCCGGGAAGGATCACATAAATAAACAGTCCGATGTTGGTGTTGTCCTTATTGAACAAAGAGGAAATTATAAACAGGATTACAATTATAGCAAAGTTGATTCCTGCAACTATGGCACCGATTATTGTAAGCCAGTTTTTTGACGAGGGTGGAAGTTTCATAGGTTGTTAAATAATTAACAATAAATTTAATAAAATTGACGCAAGATAGAACCTGTTTCCGGTTAAATATTCATTTGACAGGCATCATAAATATCATAAAAAGGTTATGCCACCAGGAAATCATTTGAATAGCATCATGACTATCATATCGGTTATGCACAATTTGATTTCAATGCACTGGAACTTCCCGTAATTGGATCTTCCAGGCGTTGCATGCAACGGCTAAACTGATATCTGTGAATAAGATTTTATGAATTTTTTCAACTCATCATATGTCCGGAATACCGGCAGATCGCTGTTTTCTTCAGCGACATTGGCAGGCGGGTTGAACAGCAATCCTTTGTCCGCAGCTCTGAGCATCGAGAGGTCATTGTATGAATCACCGATACCGATCACCCTGTAATTTAATCTCATCATCGACTCGGCAGCCATTCTTTTCGAATCTTTCTGGCGAAGGTTGTAACCTGTTATGTTACCCTTTTCGTCGACTGTGAGATTATGGCAGAATAAAAGAGGGTAGCCAAGCTTCCTGATAAGCGGGCCTGCAAACTCGGAAAATGTGTCTGAAACAATTATCACCGGCATTTTTGACCTCAGCCAGGTAAGAAATTCGTTTGCTCCCGGGAGGGGATCGAGTGTCGAGATCACCTCCCGGATGTCGTCCAGTTTCAGTCCGTGCTTTTTCAGCGTGGCAAGCCGCATGGACATCAGCTCATCGTAGTTGCTGATGTCCCTTGTTGTCAGCTTAAGCTCATCGATACCTGTTTTTGCAGATACTCCTATCCATATTTCCGGTACAAAGACTCCTTCAAGATCAGAACAAATCAGATACATAATTTTATGCTTTCTGAAGAATGATTTTCTTCAGTGATGAATAATCATTTTCAATAACATCGTAATTTTCTCTCATCCCTTCCAATCCTGCCAGTGATGATGGAACACGTGGCGTGAAACCGAGTATTTTTTCAATCTCACCTGCAAATTTATAAGGATGGGCGGTTTCCAGTGTCACAGCAATCTCTTCAGATTCATTTTCGTGTAAATACTCGTTGAGCCCCTTCAATGCTACAGCCCCGTGTGGCTCGGTAAGAATCCCATGGTTATTGTAAGTATCAATTATTGTCCGACTTGTCTCTTCATCTGAGACTGATGTGCCGAACAGGTCTTTCCTCATTTTTGCCAGGTCAGGGGTTTTTATGATAAGCCCTTTCTCATTCATAATCCCTCCGTAAAGGGCTATGATCCTCGCCAGGTTGCTGGGATGCCCGACGTTCATCGCACTCGAGATACAGTTTCTCGAAGGGATCACCGGTTTGTATATCCCGTTTCTCAGGAACTCAGGGACTTCATCATTCGAGTTTGTCGATATAATGAATTTTGAAACGGGAATGCCCATCCTGGAAGCAAGCATTCCGGCCGTGAGGTTGCCGAAGTTACCTGAAGGCACACTGAAAATTATTTTATCGGCGCTGCTTTTCCTGAGCCTTGACCAGGCCCAGGCATAATAAACAGATTGAGGCAATAACCTGCCGATGTTTATCGAATTGGCCGATGTAAGAGGTATGCCTTTCAGGCTTTCGTCAGTGAAGGCTTGCTTCACCATATCCTGGCAATGGTCGAATTTACCCCTGATCCCGAGCACCTTGACATTGTTACCGAGCGTGGTCATCTGCTTTCTCTGGAGCGCTGTAACCTCTTCCAGGGGGAAAAGGATTATCACATCAATATTTTCAACACCATGAAATGCGCTTGCCACTGCACTTCCTGTATCGCCCGATGTGGCTGTTAGTATGGTCACTTTCCTGTTTTCTTCATTGAGAAAATGCCCCATAAGCCTGCTCATGAGCCTTGCGGCAAAATCCTTGAATGAAGCTGTCGGACCACGGTCGAGGCGCATGATATATTTTCTTCCCTGGATCTTTTCCAGCGGAATGTCGAAATTGTACGCATCCCGGCACATCCTTTCAAGGTCCGTTTTTCTAATCTCATTACCGGTGAATTTATTGAGTATCAAAGCAGCAATTTCGTGATAGGCAAGATCTGAAATCGACTCCAGGTCCTCTTTGCTAAAAGCCGGAATACTGCGTGGCATGAATAGCCCGCCGTCCGGAGCGAGGCCTTTCAGGAGCGCCTGCCGGAACGTCATTCCGGATGCATGCCCGTTTGTAGAGTAGTATTCTGAGCTCATCATTCCTTTTACATTACACCTAAACGTTAATGACTCTCATGAGATCAGCAAAGATCCCGCCTGCTGTTACATCAGCTCCTGCACCGTATCCTTTTATGACAAGCGGCAGCTCTTTGTACCGGCTTGTTGTAAGCAGGACTATATTGTTGCTTCCTTCAAGATTGTAAGAAGGATGCTCCGGTCCGACTGCAATAAGCTCCACTCTGGCCTTTCCGTTCTCGAGCATGGCAAAGAACCTCCATTTTTTATTTTGCTTCACCAGATCCAGCCTCTCTTTTTCAAAATGGCCATCGAGCGATTTCACTTTCTCAAAGAAGTTGCCCAGATCACCTTCGAAACAGTCGTCAGGAAGTATTTTTTTCACGCTCACATCCTCTTTCTCAAGCTGGTAGCCTGCTTCCCTTGCAAGTATCATGATCTTTCTCACGACATCGGTGCCACTAAGGTCAATGCGCGGATCAGGTTCGGAATATCCCATTTCCTTGGCTTTCTTTATGGCGAGGCTCATGGGCACTTCGGGTCCCAGTGCGTTGCAGATGAAATTCAGGGTGCCTGAAAGCACGGCTTCAATTTTCAGCACCTTGTCGCCGCTGAGAACCAGGTCGCTGATCGTCCTGATGACAGGCAACCCTGCGCCGACAGTCGTCTCATACATGAATTTCACTCCCATCTCACCTGCAATGCTTCTGAGCTTGTGATAGTACGGGAGTGGAGAGGAGCATGCTATCTTGTTCGCCGTAACCACCGAGACATATTTCGACAATATTTCAGGATACATTGAAGCAACCGTCTCGTTTGCAGTGCAGTCTATGAAGACAGAGTTCCTCAGGTTCATCCTTGCCATCCTGGCAATAAACGTTGACAGATCGGTTTTTTCACCGCTGCTGCCAAGAACGTCCCTGTATTCATCAATATTGATACCCTTGCTGTCGATGTGCATCCGCCTGCTGTTTGTAATACCAATAAGGTTTATCTTGACATGGTGTTCTTCCAGAAGCACCCTGTGCTGCTGCCTGATCTGCTTCAGAAAGCAGCTTCCTACCAGGCCTGTTCCTGCGACGAAGAGGTGCACCTCCTTTATATCTGAAAGGAAAAAACCGTCATGGATTACATTAAGCGCCTTCCGGAGATTTTCATTCTTGATCACTACAGAAATATTCAGCTCCGAGGAGCCCTGGGCTGTTGCAATCACATTGATGCCATTCCGTGCGAGCGATTTGAAAAGGGTGGCGGAGATCCCGGGAGTGTTCTTCATCTTCTCTCCCACGATGGCAATTATCGAAAGGTTCTTTTCAACAAGAATCTTTATTTCCTTATTATAATCGATCTCATTCCTGAACTCTTCATGTATTGCCTCTACGGCAATCTGTGAATCGACAGGCCTCACGGCAAAAGTTATCGAGTATTCCGATGAAGCCTGCGTGATGAGTATAATATTAATGTTTTTTGAAGCAAGAGCCCCGAAAAGCCTCATTGAAGTGCCTGTGACTCCGACCATGCCGGCACCCTGGAGCGTAATCAGGTCGATATGGTCGATGGATGAAATTCCTTTTATCGGGCTCCTGTTGCTGCCGGCGGGCTTGCTGCTGATTATTGTCCCTTTGGAAGCTGGATTGAACGAGTTGAGCACTTTCACCGGAATATTTTTCCTGTAAACCGGCCTAAGGGTAGGAGTGTAGATCACCTTAGCACCGAAATGTGACAGCTCGATTGCTTCTGAATATGTGAGGCTCTCGATGGCGTAAGCATGTTCGACATTTTTCGGATCTGCAGTCATAAAGCCGTCGACATCGGTCCAAATCTCGAGCATGTCGGCACCGAGGGCCGCTGCTATGATCGCCGCAGTATAATCCGATCCGCCCCTTCCGAGTGTTGTTGTTTCCCCATTGTCATTTCCTGCAATGAAACCGGGAACCAGCGTGCACCCGGCATTCCTGTCGATTGTCTTGGTTATTAATTCATCCGTTACCCGGAAGTTGACAGCCGCAGCCCCGAAAGAGGAATCTGTCCTGATAATCTTCCGCGCATCGACATACCTGCAATCCGGAATCAGATTGCATATTATTGCGGCTGAGAACAGCTCTCCTGCGCTGAGCACATGATCGAGGCCGTGACTGCTCAGTTCACGTAAAAGGAACATGCCCTGGAGAGTCTTCCTGACCCCGGATGCAATTGATTCTGTTATCTCAGTTACTTTCTGCCTTTCCCGGATTGGAATCAGCTTGCCTGTGAATTCAAGATGCCTGTTTACCAGCTTGTCGAAAAGGGGCATGTACCTCTCATCGCCTGATGATGCTGTTTCACTGATTTTTTTAAGGTCATCGGTCACCCCCTGCAATGCCGAAACAACCACAACGCAGTTGTCAGTTTGTGAAGCAATGATCCTTACCACTTCCCTGATGCGCTCAGGAGTGCCGACAGATGTACCACCGAATTTTAAAACTTTCATCAGTTTTCTTAAATAAACAGAAATGCATCTTCAAAAGATGCATCCTGCTGACAAAAATATTAAATTAAGGATAAACTGACTTAATAATTTAAAATATTAATCTCTTCTGGTTATTTAATTAAAGTATGTCACTAAACAATCGTCCATTATAAATATTTAAGAATATAACTTCTGCCCTCTCTTATTGTTTAAGTGAATGGCAGGGTATGGTTAAGCAAGTAAGATCAACCCTGGGATGCTTTTTCAAG
Organism: Bacteroidales bacterium; assembly: GCA_035299385.1. GTDB lineage: Bacteria > Bacteroidota > Bacteroidia > Bacteroidales > VadinHA17 > LD21. The sequence goes on from DATGWQ010000355.1 coordinate 15,852, forward strand.
CCTCTTCAAAATTGAAAAGATGAAAGTTGCTGAGACTAAACAACATACGATAAACACCAGCCAGAGTGTTGTGAGGTTCACTTTATCCCAGAGTATTGTTCCGATGAATAGAAGCTTATTTCCAACCGCCGTTGCAAGCAGCCAGCCTCCCTGCATCAGGCCCTGGAATCTCGAAGGGGCCACCTTGGAAACAAACGACAATCCCATGGGGCTCAGGAAAAGTTCAGCGACAGTCAGCACAAGATAACTGCTCATCAGCCAATAGGGCGATACCCTGTCGGTATCGGCAACAGGTGCACCATGAAGTGATACCGGTGCAGGCGCTCCGATGGATGCAACAAGTATTATAATAAAGCCAATCGCTGCAATCACCATTCCTATTCCGATCTTTTTGGGCGTAGATGGTTCTATGCCTTTCTTGTTCATCCACGCAAATGCTCCCATTACAGGGAATGTAAGGGCAACGATGAAGAGCGGGTTGAACGACTGGAACACCTCGGGTGAGATGGAGCTCAGGGGTCTTTCAAATCCATTGTAAAGGTAAACTGCGAGTGCAAGCCCTGCCGCAAACAGCAATATTCCCCATATCTTAACTTTTGAGCTTATGCCTTTGTATAAAAGGATAACCATGCCTGCAACGGCTCCGATCACGGCAAGCATGGAAGGAAGTGTGAAGAACAGTTTCGTGAAAGGGCCCACCTGTTTCACGGTGTAGTCCCTGGCAAAGAGTGTGAGTGTGAGCCCGTTCTGGTGAAATGACATCCAGAAGAATATCACTACAAAGAAGACAAGAACGAGTGCAGTGATCCTTGCTCTTTCCTCTTTTCTTGAAGTCAGTATGATCCAGGTCACAAACCCTGCAAACAGGCCGAAAGCAAAACCTGATGTCCACCCGACATTCTGGATGAAATGAAGAGCAAACGCTGTAATTCCCATCGCGATAAGCGCAAAAATGAGCGGCATTGGCTTGAAATCGACTTTTTCGGAAGCTGCGGAAGCAGAGTCGGTTTTCTTTTCCTTGTTCGGCAGATGCTTATTGAAAAAGATATACACCAGCAATGATATAACCATTGCTCCGGCAGCGATCATGAAAGCATAATTGTAGCCCCTCGTGAATATTTCCAGGTAGTTCTTTGCGAATGCCGAAAGATCAGTTACTGTACCTCCCAGGCTAACTTTGTTTGCAAGCTCCTGGAACCCTGCTGTGTCTGCAATCGTATTGTTAAGGTACTGGTGGCAGAGAGCCGGAAGACTTGCATCATGTGCAAATCCGTTTGTTTTAAGCCACCAGTTGCGTATTCCTTCTGCGGCAAAAGGAGCAAAAAAAGCTCCGACATTGATCCCCATATAGAATATCATGAAAGCTGAATCGCGCAGCTTTGAATATTTCGGATCATCATACATCTGTCCGACAACAGCCTGCAAATTACCTTTGAAAAGGCCATTCCCAAGTGCAATGGTCATCAGCCCTACGATCGTTATGGTAAGCGACATGCCGGGTATGGCCATAACTATATAGCCTGCAAACATTATCAAAATGCCGGCAAAGATGACAAGCTTGTATTTCTTTGTTGCATCTGCCAGTATTCCGCCAACCAGCGCAAGAGCATAAATGCTGAAGTAAAACCAGCTGTATATATTGCCGGCTTCAGCAGCAGGAAGATTGAATTTGGCCTGGAGAAAAAGTACAAGAATGGCCATCATTGTATAAAATCCGAACCTTTCGCCCATGTTCGAGAAAAAGGCTACCAGTAATCCTTTTGGGTGATTCTTCAGCATAGATCAGTTTTTGTGGTTAGTATTATTTTCAGCAAACCTTGTAAAAAACAAATATATCAAAACTTTTTTCAACACGGAGGCACAGAGAGCACGGAGAGCCCACGTGTTTGTTTTTTCTTCACCTTCATTATTATTATGTTTAACTTTGTATTTTACTCTTATGTGATGAAAATATTCACCTGCGGACAGATAAAAGAGATCGATGCTTACACAATTGAGCACGAACCTGTTGAGTCCGTCGATCTTATGGACCGTGCTGCAGGGAAGCTTTTCTCCTGGATCGCATCACATTATTCAAAATCGCGGCATTTCATAATATTTACAGGACCGGGCAACAACGGTGGTGATGGCCTTGCACTTGCCAGGATGATGGTCTCCTCAGGATTTAATGCTGAAGTGTTTCATATTAGCATTTCTCCAAAGACATCAAAGGACTGGAACATTAACAGGAAAAGGCTTGAAGATATTCCTGCAATAAGATTTAATGTGATCGAATCAGCTGCCCGGATGCCCGTCATTGAGCCAGGTGCCGTTATCATAGACGCTGTCTTTGGTTCGGGGCTTACCAGGCAAGCAGATGGTCTTGCGGCAGAGGCCATCAAAAAAATCAATGGATACGGGGCCGAAATAATTTCCATCGATGTTCCTTCGGGATTATTCTGTGAGGACAATTCCGGTAATAATGATGAAACAATTATTCATTCCGACTTCACATTGAGCTTCCAGTTCCCGAAGCTTGCATTCATGTTCGCTGATAATTACCGCTTCACTGGCGAATGGGTCATCCTTGATATCGGACTGCATCCGGGGATCATATCCGCTGCAGAAACTCCTTATTCCTTCATCACGGAATCAGATGTTCTTCCCATTCTTAAAAAGAGGCACAAATTCGACCATAAGGGTGTTTTCGGGCATGGCCTGATGATTTCAGGCTCAAAGGGCAAAATGGGAGCTGCAATACTGAGCTCGGAAGCTGCACTGAGGACAGGCATAGGATTGCTGACATGTCATGTCCCGGGATGCGGCTATATGATCATGCAAACCGCCATTCCCGAAGCAATGGTCCTCACTGATGCATCAGAGGATAAGATCACTGCTTTGGATGAAATAAGCAGGTTCGGTGCAATCGGTATCGGCCCGGGAATTGGTACAGCGACTGAAACACAAAGTATGATGAAGGGGCTGCTTGAAAAATGCAGCAAACCCATGGTCATAGATGCTGATGGTTTGAATATCCTTTCAATGAACAAAGACTGGCTTGGCCTTATACCGCCAGGATCCGTTCTGACTCCTCACCCGAAAGAATTCGAAAGGATTGCCGGACCATCTGCGAACGGGTACAAGCAACTTATGAGGCAAATAGCTTTTTCCGGAGAGCACAGCTGCATCGTCGCCCTGAAAGGAGCATATACGGCTGTGTCGCTGCCCGACGGGCGTGTTTTCTTCAACAGTACAGGCAATCCGGGGATGGCAACAGGAGGGAGCGGCGATGTTCTCACCGGGATGATACTGTCACTTCTTTCGCAAGGCTATTCCCCTGAAGATGCTGCAATAATCGCTGTTTTCCTTCACGGAATGGCGGGCGATATCGCAGCTGAACAGGATTCCTGTGAATCTGTTATTGCATCAGATATAATTAATAGCATTGGTCAAGCGTTTAAAAAGATCAGAACATCCAAAAAATAACTACATGAAAAATTCAATCAAGACATTTGCAATACTTTTTATCATCCTGGCATTTGCTTCATGCATGACGTCAAAGAAAGCCTCCGACGCGGTTGTTACTCCACTCTCTGGTAATGCAGGACCCGGGAACGGAAGCATCGTTTACGCTTTGCCGCGCACAGTATTCAATGTTTCCGTTAAAATGGAAAGAACAATCGATATCCCGGGACCATACTGGAAATATGCCGGTGACCTGCTTGGTCTGACGAATGTCATCCAGAACTATAATGAATTATGGGCGATAAAGGGTATATCGGTCGAGTCTGCCGAAGAAATTGATCCTTCACAGTATTACGTAATTGCAGGTTCCTCGGTTGCAGGCAGCAGCATGCTTTCCATGAGGAAGGAAGGTCTTATACTTGATATCAATCCCGCTATGTATTATGGTGAGGGAAATATCACCGGTTCAGAATCGAATGAAACCGGCCGGTTCAGGCAGTCTGACCTTGGCTCGGATGAGTATTTTTCGGTTCAGCGCGACACTGCATATAAAAGAGTGAGTGTCGATTCAACCTTCATAAGGCTGCCTTATGTAGTTGAAAAGAGGAGAAGGCTTCCCGATGAGCAGCTGGCTGAAAGAGCTGCAAAGCGGCTTATGGAGATGCGCGACGGAAAACATCTGATTCTTACCGGTGAAGCAAATGTATTTCCGCAAAGCGATGCTGCCATCAACGAAATGAACAGGATGGAGCGTGAATATACCGAGCTTTTTGCCGGCAAGACCATGAAGCAGGAAAGGACATACACTTTCCAGGTTATCCCGACTGAAGCTGTGGCGGGTAAACCTGTAAATGTATTCAGTTTCTCTGAAGCTACAGGTATTTCAGATAATCAGCAGGGCGGGGAACCGGTGTATATTGAACTGACTCCTGAAAAGAAAACCTCTTCCCTGGCTGCGCTGAGATCAAATGCCGATAACAGGGAAGATCAATCGGGATACCTTTATTACAGGATGCCCGATGTTGTCAATATGAAAATTAGGCTTGGTGACGAGGTGCTCTTCAATTCAAGAAGGCTGGTCTACCAGTATGGTGAGATACTGAGACTTCCCGGGAACTTTATCTTAGCTAAATAATTTCCCTTTGTAACCCCGCCATCTTTAGACACATCCTTCATATAATCATACATGTATTGAGGGATCCTTCATAGCAACAATCCTTCGCAAGCTCCTGGTTGTTGCGCCTTACCCCTTCTCCCATATTAGTCCTGCACCTTATTGGATTTTCCCCTTAAAGGATTTCTGGAAATCATCCCAGCTCTGCTTTTCGTAAGCCTTATCGCCAAAAAAGCTTAATAGCATTTCCATCTCCTTTGGTTCCTTGTAACCCGGCACCTGCTGCCTGCCGATTTTCCCGTCAGACCCGACGATGAGGAAAACTACAGTGGGGTAGGAGAGCTGCCCGTCGAGCAGTGCCACGGCAAGCTGGTGGGCATTCCCTGCTTTCCCGTCATTTATGAATTTCTGGCCAAGGAAATTAATATCTTCCTTGCCTTCTGCGTTGAACTTGACGGGTATGAATTTTGAATTGAGGATATCAGAAATGACGGGATTTGAAAATGTATCCTTGTCCATCTTCTTGCACCAACCGCACCAGTCTGTATAGGCATCTATGAACAACGGTTTCTTCGATTCTTTTGTAAGTTTTTCTGCTTCCTGGATGGTGTACCATTTAACTTCTGTAGCCGGTTTGACAGTTGTGCTCTGGCCGTTTGAAGCAAGAACCAGGAATAAAAGCAATATTGAAATGGAAAGGTTTTTCATCAGCTGCTGTATATCGTGAAATAATTCTGCAAAATAATATTATTTCCATGAATATTTTTCAATAAGCGATAACAACAATCAGGCCATAATTTATTAGTGTAAATCTTTACTAATAAATTTATTCCTACATTTACGCACATTTATTTAATTACTGTTTATATGGAAATGATAACAAAGACCCTGCGTGATTCCAAAGCTGCACGCTGGACCGCACTGGCGATAGTTTCCTTTACTATGCTGTGCGGATATTACCTCACCGATGTAATGGCCCCGCTTAAACCTATGCTCGAAAAGGACCTGGGCTGGAACTCGGCAGATTTCGGGTTCTTCACAAGCGCATATGGCTGGTTCAACGTGTTCCTGCTTATGCTTATCGTCGGCGGGATAATCCTCGACAAGATGGGAGTGAGGTTCACCGGAAAGATGGCAACAATAATAATGGTAATCGGTACCGCAATAAAATACTGGGCGATCTCAACCCATTCCCTCGACGGCAGCACTATCCTTGGCTGGAAAGCCCAGGTGCTGGTTGCCGGGCTGGGTTATGCCACATTTGGCGTGGGAGTCGAAGTTGCAGGTATAACAGTATCAAAAATAATTGTTAAATGGTTCAAGGGTAAGGAGATGGCGCTTGCAATGGGCCTCGAGATGGCCACGGCAAGGATCGGAACAACACTTGCAATGGCAACTTCAATTCCTATTGCAAATGCGTTGCATGGCGTTTCAAAGCCTGTGCTTGTCTGTCTTATCATGTTGTGTATAGGTATGATAGCTTTCTTTTTCTATGCAACAATGGATAAGAAGCTGGATAAATCCGTTGCAGCTGCAGCAGGACTAAACGGTGCACCGGAAGACGAAGAATCATTCAGGGTAAAGGATATACTTTTTATAGTTAAAAACAGGGGATGGTGGTACATTGCCATCCTATGCGTACTCTTCTACTCGGCAGTATTTCCTTTTATAAAGTATGCCACTGATTTCATGATCAACAAGTTCCACATCAGCGAAAAATTCGCCGGCGATATTCCGGCTCTTCTTCCTCTTGGAACAATATTGCTTACACCACTTTTCGGCAATGTCTATGACAGGAAAGGAAAGGGGGCAACGATAATGATCATAGGCGCGATCCTGCTCATTATTGTCCATACTGTTTATTCAATTCCGGCCCTCACTGCAACGCCGGTTGCAATAATAATGATCATGGTGCTGGGCGTAGGTTTTTCTCTCGTGCCTTCTGCCATGTGGCCTTCTGTTCCGAAGATCATCCCGGAAAAACAGCTTGGCACTGCTTATGGAATGATATTCCTTATTCAGAATATCGGACTGTCAATGGTTCCCCTGCTTCAGGGCTGGGTGCTGAATAAATACTGCATTACCGGCACACGCCTGCTGGACGGTGTTCCTGTTTCAAATTACGATTACACTATCCCGATGATCATATTCACAGGCTTTGGTGTTCTTGCCCTTATCTTCGCAATACTGCTTAAAGCTGAAGATAAAAAGAAGGGTTACGGTCTTGAATTGCCAAATATGAAGGTATAAATCTCTTATAAAATCCCTGAAAAGCCCTCTGTAGAACAGAGGGTTTTTTTTTGTCCGGGATCCATCCGTGGAGAATTTCCTGCTGATTGTATAGCCGGAAGTGCCAGCGGTAAGGTATCTGTTTACAAGCATATGTTGCGTGCATATCTTTGACATAAAAGAATTTACAAAAGTTCCGCCAAAAAAAGTAAAATGAAATTCAGATTGTCAAACCAAACACAACGCATTATGAAAAGGATTATCTCCGCAGTCACCCTGATGTTATTAATCAGCGCTGCTTCATTCGCAAAGGGTTTTGTAGCCCAGGGCAAAACCTACACTTCTTTCGGTGACTATACAATAACTGTTGCCGACGAACCCGTAACCCTGAATAACGAATCATTCAAGGCATATGTCATCAGCTACCAGAATTCCCCCATGGAGGTGAAAGTGGTAATTATGCCGGACAAAGAAAGGAAATGCAAGAAATTTGTTGTCGTAAGTGACCAGCTTTCCGTTCAGTATGTCTGCACCGACAAATACTTTGGTGTGGAGAAAATTGACAAGGATCTTGAAAAAGCCGGGCTTTTCACTTCAGATTCATCATTGAACAGGGATGCTTACTTCCATCAGAAACTTATCACGAAAGGTCAGAACCCGGAGCTTGATAATACAAAGCTGATTGCAGCATACTTCCCGCAGCTTGTAAATAAAACTGTATAGGTTTCTTCACTTTATCGATAGTTTTAGGTTGAAAGAGGCTTCAGACGAAGCCTCTTTTGTTATTCATTTTGACAGCGAAATGATTTATCCAGGTTTTCTGCACACCTGGCACCATGGCTATCATCCCTCACTAAGCAGCTCGAAAATCAATTCATTTACCCCATTCCGCTTAAGCAAAGTAAATTGATTTTCTTCGCTCCCCCCGGGGTAGGGGTAGACGAAGAAAATCAATGCATGTCATTAGCCAAGGGAAAAAATCTGAGCTTGCGAAGATTTATGATATGAAGGATCCACACGGTTTACCAGAAATAAGTGTAATTGATTGCGGCAGTGCAAGGCTTTAAAAAACAGCTTTTTACAAACCAAAAAAGAATTACGTAATTAATTCAGTAATTAATTACGTAATTCTTTTGTACGTTTTATTCCACTTGATATCTGAGCCGAAATTTCCGATCGTATTTCATTCTCCCGGTTGTAAACTGACCTGACAATTGTCATGTTTTTTATGCCGTTCGTGAGCCGGGATTTACCGGCCGTACATTCCTGTGATATTTTCCTGTATAGCTGATGTATCTTGTTTATAGATGAGTTAAGCAGTTATTATGAAAACAATGTTTAACGAGCTGGATTTCAGCATTTATTAATTAAAATCAATCACTATGAGAAAATTTCTCTATTTGTTTCTTTACTGCTGCCTTATATCCTTCGAGGTTCTGGCACAACAAAGAACAATAACCGGTGTGGTCACCTCTTCCGATGGTGTTATGCCGGGTGTAACTGTAACTGTTGCAGGCACTACAATAGGGGTCACAACTGATGTCAATGGCAATTTCAGCCTGGCTGTTCCCCCTGATGCTTCAACTCTGACATTTACCTATATCGGTATGAAAAAACAGGAGATTCCGGTAACAGGTAAAAGTACGATCAGTGTGGTAATGGAACCTGATATCAAGGGACTCGATGAGGTTGTAGTTACCGCCCTCGGCATCTCACGTGAAAGGAAAGCCCTGGGCTATGCTGTTCAGGATGTGAAGAGTGAAGAGATCGTGAGGACCGGAAACACGGACCTTTCTGCAGCAATGCAGGGTAAGCTGACGGGCATTGAAATAAAGCCGTCGAGTGGGATGCCAGGTGCCTCGTCGCAGGTTGTGATAAGGGGCGCACGTTCTTTCACAGGCAACAACACTCCTTTGTATATTGTCGATGGCATGCCGGTAAGCTCCACCCCTGATATTCAGAGCGGCGCAGGGGGTAACTTCAGCCTGTCTGGCGATGGAGTTACAGGTTCGGACATCTCAAACCGGGCTGTTGACCTGAACCCTGCCGACATCGAAAGCATTAATGTGCTTAAAGGGCAGGCTGCTGCTGCACTGTACGGTATCCGGGCTTCGAACGGCGTCATTATTATCACTACAAAAAGCGGGAAGAACAACAAACCGGGCAAGCCGGTGATCACTTTCTCCAATACCACCAGCTTCTCGGAAGTTTCCCGCAGTCCTGATTTACAGACAACCTATGCGCAGGGACTGTACGGGCGTTATGTTCCGACATCTTCAATGTCATGGGGGCCCAAAATCACTGATTTGCCAAATGATCCTGCTAACGGTGGAAATGCCAATGGCCACCCGGGAAAATATTATGTACCCCAGCTTGCTCAGGGGCAGCTCGATCCATGGGTCGAGCCTCAGGCTTTTGATAACTGGGACAGCTATTATAAAACAGGTGTGTCGCTGACAAACAACCTTAATGTGAGCCAGGCTGTGGCGGACGGGAGCTTTGCCCTGGGTCTGAGCCAGACAAAACAGGACGGGATAGTTCCTTCTACGGGCATGGATAGATGGAATGCAAAGGCTACGGCGGAAAGAAAATTCGGGAGCCATTTTACAGCCGGATTCAATTCGAATTTTTCAAAGACGGGCATAGACAAGCTTCCTTCAGCAAATGATGCATCGCTTGCCGGTGTGCTCGCCGCACCTTCGAGCTATAATCTTAAAGGATATCCTTATTGCCTGCCTACCGATCCGTATACACAGATTTACTACAGGTCTGTTGCTTCGTTTGACAATCCTCTCTGGTCTGCAAAAAACACTTTGTTCAATGAGAAGACAGACAGGTTTTTCGGTAATGGATATGTCAGCTTCAATTCGGAGCTTTCAGATGCAATGGACCTGAAAATACGATACCAGCTGGGTCTTGATTCATATACGACGCATTTCCAGGATGTATTTGAATACGGTCACAACGCAAGTAATGGCATAATTGACAACTATGGCATCTCTTCATCAGTTTTGAATTCCCTTTTTACTGTCAGCTATGACTGGAAGATCAATGGAACGTTGAATCTGAATGCAATGGCTGGTAATGAATTCAACGATGGAAGATATAAGACCTATTCGGAGCATGGCGAGAATTTCAATTTCGGTGGCTGGGCGCACATAGCCAATGCAAGTATTGTAACTGCAAACGAGAGCCGTAACCGTGACAGGACCGTCGGATTCTTTGGAAGCATGTCGCTCGACTGGCGGTCACTTGTGTTCGTCCAGTTTACAGGCCGGAACGACAGGGTTTCAGGCATGCCGGAGAACAACAGGACATTCTTTTATCCTTCTGCATCAATCAGCCTCCTTGCCTCAGAGCTGGCACCGGTCAGGAACATAAAGTGGCTTTCTTTCGCCAAGCTCAGGTTCTCCTATGCCGAAGTTGGCCAGGCAGGTTCATACAGGGAAAATTACTACACCATACCAAATTACAGCGGAAGCTGGTGGTCAGGCAATCCCATAATGTATCCTCTTGATGGCATCAATTCCTATATTCCAAATAATATTGAATATGATCCTTCGCTTAAGCCACAGAATACCAGGTCTTACGAGATAGGTGCCGATCTAAGGTTCTTCAATAACCGCATCGGTATCGATTATGCTTTCTCACGCCAGGATGTCGCCGATCAGATCTTTTCAGTTCCTCTTGCCGGCTCAACCGGGATCAGCGCTCTTCTTATGAACGGGGGGAAAGTGCACACGCTAAGCCACGAAGTCGTACTTTATGTTACTCCTGTTCAGACCAGGGATTTCCAGTGGGATCTCAATCTGAACTTCTCGAAAATTGACAATTATGTCGATGAACTTGCTCCGGGTGTTGAAAGTATCTTTCTTGGAGGCTTCGATACTCCGCAGGTCAGGGCCGGGATAGGTTATACTTTTCCTGTAATCTACGGGGATTCATTCCTGAAAGATGACCAGGGCAGAAAGATCATCGACGATGATCCCTCCTCGCCATATTACGGTTTTCCGCAGATAGGACACCCCGACGTCATCGGAGTGGTTTCACCTGACTTTATCCTGGGGGCGAATACGACCGTGAGGTTCAGAAAATGGTCAGCCAATGCTCTTTTCGAATGGAAGAACGGCGGTCAGATGTACTCGGGGAGCAATGGACTGCTGGATCTCTACGGTATGTCGCAGAGGACAGAAGACAGGGTAACTCCTTTTATAATCGATGGAGTGAAATCTGACGGCACGCCGAACGATATCCAGAGGGGAGGACCCGAGGATCAGGATGCATATGAGGACCTGTATGCAAATGTACTGGGGAATATTGATGAACATTTCATTTATAAAAACTCTTTCGTGAAGCTGCGTGAGCTGTCCCTGAAGTATAAACCTTCAAAACTTTTCAACAGGGTTGATCTCGGAGTTTCAGCCTTTGCACGCAATATCCTTCTCTGGACAGAGCTTCCGAATTTTGACCCGGAGTGCAGCCAGGGAAATACAAACATGGGCGGCGCTTTCGAGAGATTCAGCATGCCTCAGACGACAAGCTACGGCTTCACCATAGACATAACTTTTTAATTTCCGAATCATGAGAAAATCACTTATACTTTCCGCAGCATTGCTGGCTATCATGCTCTCGTCATGCTCGGAGTCGATAATGGATGAGATCAATACCAATGATAATGATCCCACCTGGGTGCCTTCGAAGCTTATTGTCACGGATGCCATGACGAGCACGGCTTTTTCAACAATCGGAGGTGACTTTTCCTTTTACGCTTCAGTTTATATCGAACATAATACGGGAATATGGAACCAGTTCTATACCGCCGAAATCCGGACAACAGGGCCTACAAGCTCTTCAACATACAATAATGCCTGGAATTCGATCTACGCTAACCTGTATGCACTTAAAAAGGTCATTGGCAAATGCTCGGAAGGCGGGCAGGAAGCAGGTAATTATCACACTCTTGCAGTCGCACAGATACTTACTGCATACAACCTTGCCGTACTTACTGATGGAATGGGAAATGTACCCTGGACTGAAGCATTGCAGCCTGGTGTGAAATTCACCCCGGCGCTGGATAACCAGGAGGCTATTTATGCCGATATCTTCAAGCTTCTTGACGATGCGATCGCAAATCTGGAAAAACCCACTGTCTTTCCTTCCCTCGATGACCAGGATCTTATCTATGCAGGCGATCCTGAATTATGGAAAAAGTTTGCTTATGGAATGAAGGCAAGGTATACAATGCGGCTTTCTTTCCGGCATCCTGACTATAACAGTGTGATTGAATTTGCAGATAAGTCCTTTGCAGCTGCGGGTGAAGAGGCCCGGTACAACTATAACGGAAGCACCTCGAACAGTCCTTTCTACCGCATGTTCATTGACAGGGATTACTATGGTGCAAGCCTCAGTTTTCATAAAAAGCTCATGGACAGAAATGATCCACGCGACCAGGTCTTTTTTGTTCCTTATCCGGGAACGACAGCGATGGTTTTTGCTCCTAACGGAACCCCGGATCAGATACAGGGATATTATTCAGTTTCAGGAATTACCAACAGCACAGCGCCGACTTACCTCCTGAGCTATCATGAGATTGAATTCCTGAAAGCCGAAGCATATGCAAGGCTGAACAACAAACCAATGGCGGAGCAGGCATTGAAAAAAGCTGTCAGCGCAGCTTTTCAGAAGCCGAACATAAGCCTGACCTCAGCAGATGCAGACAATTATTTCAATGCCAGTGTGCTTCCAGGATTCAATGCAGATCCTCTCTCGGAAATCATGAATCAGAAATATATAGCTTTCTTTGAGGAAGAAGCCCTGGAGGCATACAATGATTATCGCAGGCTCAAGGCGATGGGCAATAATGTGATTAAACTTGAAAACCCGCTGAACAGCAATAACTTTCCATTGCGTTTCTCATACGGAACAGCCGATGTGACCACCAATGCAAACATACGAAGTGCTTACGGTGACGGAACTTACGTGTACACGGAAAATGTATGGTGGGCGGGGGGCTCAAGATAAAAGAGTCGTCAATAAAGGCTGGTCGTTTGATCAGCCTTTTTTTTAACCGGCACTGTCATGAGTTTTTAAATTTTCCGAACTTTGCATAAAAGGAATGATTATGATTACGAATGAATTTGAAAAAGGAAAGGCAATTGATCTTCGCGAATCAATCGAGTTTTCTTCAGGAGGGATTGTGAGCAAAACCGTGCTGAAAAGGGAAACCGGAAACATATCGGTGTTCTCTTTCGATAAGGGTGAAGGATTGACAGAGCATACTTCTCCTTTCGATGCTGTTATCATGGGCCTGGAAGGAAAAGGCGAGATCAAAATCGATGGAAAACCCAATGTGGTTGAATCCGGGCAGCTGATCATCATGCCTAAGAATATTCCTCATGCAGTCTATGCCGTGGAACGATTCAAGATGATGCTGATAATGATAAGGAGCAAGGAATGAGCCGTGAAGCTTGAGATCGTTCTGCGTACTAAGCCATCTTGATGAGGATGGTCTTGATTGTGTCAGTCACATCTTCTTCCTCGTCAACACATCTTTCAAGAATCTCCAGGATCTTATTATTCTTCAGAAGCTCTTTCGTGTCAATCTCTTTGGTGAAGAGATCCGAAGCTCCCACGAAATACTGCTCATCGGCTTTGTGTTCGATATCAGTTACCCTGTCGCATGCAGCCATGATCTTGTCTTTGAATTTCACCGGGTCCTTAAGGCAGTGGATGGCTGTCTCGATCTCCCTGGCAGCTTTATAGATCAGGTCTGCCATTTCACTGTAAACAGGAATGATGTTTTTGGGCTTATAGAGGCATATTCTCCTGCTCACCCCGTTAATCGAATCGAGAACGTCATCGATATGAGCTGCCAGCTCGTGTATATCCTCCCTGTCGAACGGGGTTATAAAGGATTTGTTAAGCTGCTCGTATGTTTTGTCGGTAATATCGTCGCCTACATGCTCAATGTTCTTGATTTCCCTGTTAAGCCTTTCGTGAGTGCCGCTATCCTGGGATGAAAGCAATTCTTTAAGCAGCACTGATGCTTTCACCATATTGTCCGCACTCTGCTCGAAAAGCGGGAAGAATGAATGGTCCTTCGGGACAAGAGCTTTAAGTATTCTGTTAAAATCCATTTTTTCAACTTTATATTGTAAAGACAGCATTAAAAAACCAGTACATCACTGCACCTATTATTGAGCTGATGGGGATTGTAAGTATCCATGCCCAGAATATTTTTTTTGTCACGCCCCATTTCACTGCTGAAGCGCCCTTTCTTGCACCGACGCCGATTATGGCGCCTGTTATTGTATGAGTTGTGCTGACCGGGATCCCGAAATGAGTTGCACCGAAAAGGGTGAAGGCGCCCGAGAGCTCAGCACAGAATCCTTCAAACGGCCTGACCTTGGTGATTTTCTGCCCCATTGTTTTTACAATTCTCCAGCCCCCGAACAGGGTGCCGAATGCAATGGCAGTCTGGCATGACATTTTCACCCAGAGGGGAAGCGGATCATCCTTCGTCATTATTCCGTTGATAATAAGGGCTGCCCAGATGATCCCCATCGATTTCTGGGCGTCATTACCTCCATGGCCCAGGCTTAATGCGGATGATGAAATGAGCTGAAGTTTTTTGAAAACGCTATTCACATTTGAGGGAGGAGAATTCCTCAAAATATAAGCAAAGAATGAAGAGATCAGGAATGAGATAGTCATGCCAAGAACAGGAGCGATGAATATGAATGCGGCAATTTTGAAAAAGCCGCTGAAAATAACTGATGAAGCACCTGCATGAGCTATCGATGCTCCTACAAGTCCCCCGACAAGAGTATGAGAAGAGCTTGATGGAAGTCCGATCCACCAGGTGACTATATTCCATATTATGGCGGCAACAAGGGCGCCTGCAATCACTGTCATATTAAGCATATCCGGTTCCACCACATCCTTGCCTATGGTTGCAGCAACTTTAGTCGGAAACACCGTAAAAGCAATAAAGTTAAAAAAGGCTGCAAGGATCACTGCTGCCAGGGGTGAAAGAGCTTTGGTGGAAACAACTGTCGCAATGGAGTTTGCTGAATCATGAAATCCGTTAAGAAAGTCAAATATGAGTACCAGGATTACAACAACGATCAGAATTGTCATCTGTGTCTTTTAAAGGCACCCCAAAATTATAATAATGGATCGAATTTCAAAATGATTGATTAAACAATTCCGGAAACCACCTCGGAAGGGGCAAGGGGCATGGGGCCTATGCCATCTTGATCAGTATCGCCTTAAGCGTATCAGTCACATCCTCCTCCTCGTCGACACATCTCTCGAGAAGCTCGAGGAGCTTGTTGGTTATAAGTATCTCTTTGGGATCTTCTTCCTTCTCAAACAATTCAGAAACGCCTTTGAAATACAGCTCATCGGCTTCATGCTCATAAGAAGTGACCATATCGCATGCCTCGCTTATCTTGTTTTTATTTGAGACAGGATCCTTGAGGCAGAGAATAGCTTTTTCTATTTCCTTTGCACTCTTGTAAATAACTTCAGCCATCTCCTTGTATATGGGGATAAGTTTTTTTGGTTTGTACATGTCGATTCTCCTTCCTATCCCGTTTATTGTGTCAACGACATCATCTATGTGAGCCGTCAGCTCATGAATATCTTCCCTGTCGAAAGGCGTTATGAATGATTTATTGAGCTGCACATAAGTCTTGGTCGTGATGCTGTCACCGATATGCTCCACATCCTTGATTTGCCTGTAAAGACGATCATGTTCAACAGGATCGGTGCTTGCGACAAGCTCTTTCAGGAGCTCTGTGGCTTTTACGAGATTCTGCACATCGCTCTCAAACAAAGGAAAGAAAGAATGATCCTTTGGTACAAAAACTTTCAGAAAACGGTCAATGTTCATGGTTGGTTATGTTTTTTTAAACAATCACATTCAGTATTTTATAAACCAGTGCACCTGCAATGCCTGACACTGGTATTGTAAGGATCCATGACCAGAAAATACTTCCTGTCACGCCCCATTTGACGGCAGACACACCTTTCCTCGCACCTGCGCCGATGATTGCCCCGGTAATTGTATGTGTGGTACTAACAGGTATACCGAAATGCGTGGCTCCGAACAGCGTCAGCGCTCCTGCTGTTTCGGCACAGAATCCTTCAAATGGTTTCAGCTTCGTGATCTTTTGCCCCATTGTCTTCACGATCCGCCATCCTCCGGTAAGTGTGCCCAATGCTATTGCAGTCTGGCACGAAAGCACTATCCAGTTCGCGATCTGGTCATCTTTTGAAGAGTACCCGGTCACAATGAGGGCAACCCAGATGATACCCATGGATTTTTGCGCATCATTGCCTCCATGGCCAAGGCTGAAAGCAGCGGCTGAAAGAAGCTGCAGCTTCCTGAAATGCTTGTCAACGGTGAGCGGGGCATGATTCCTGGCAAGGTAAATGACAAGTGCTGAAATCAGGAATGAGATAATCATGCCGAGAACCGGAGCTATGAAGATGAATGCGACGATTTTTACAACACCGGAGATGACGACAGAATTCCATCCTGCACTTGCAACTGTTGCTCCGACAAGGCCGCCCACAAGCGTATGCGATGAACTTGAGGGCAAACCCAGGTACCATGTAAGAAGATTCCATAATATTGCAGCTGACAACGCTGCTGCAATAATTGTAAGGGTAATAACATCGGGATTCACTACCCCTTTTCCCATTGTTGTCGCAACTTTCAGGGGGAAGATTGTAAAAGCGATAAAATTAAAAAATGCAGCCATTGATACTGCTGCAAGAGGAGACAGGACTTTCGTCGAAACGACTGTTGCAATCGAATTTGCCGAGTCGTGAAAACCGTTAATAAAATCAAAGATGAGAACAAGGGCAATTACAATTATCAGAAAAGTCATAAACCTGTGTGTTAAATTGCTCGCATCAAAATTAAACGAAATTCCGACATCTTTGTTTATTTTTCAGCAAGTGCATGGAGACGCATCCCTCGATATGAGAAATAAATGTGACTGTCTGAATAATTTATCATTGTTTTTAAAACCAAATTGTTATAATTTTAAAGAATAATGATTAACAAAATAAATTAACTGAAAATGAGTGATATACGTAATCTTGATCCGAAACAGGTATGGAATTTCTTTTATGAAATAACACAGATACCAAGACCATCCAAAAAGGAACAGAGAATAATTGAGTTTGTAAGATCATTTGGTGAAAAGCATAATCTTAAGACTCATGTTGACCCTGTCGGCAATGTTATTATAAAAAAACCCGCCACTAAAGGGATGGAAAACCGTAAAGGAGTTATCCTCCAGACACATCTCGACATGGTCCCCCAGAAGAACAGCGACAAAAAGCATGATTTTGAAAAGGACCCGATCGAAGCTGTTGTCGACGGAGAATGGGTTCGTGCAAACGGAACCACGCTTGGGTCGGATAATGGGATCGGTGTTGCCGCAGCTATGGCTGTTCTGGCTTCAAAAGACATATCACATGGCCCTGTCGAAGCCCTGTTCACGATCGATGAGGAAACAGGAATGACAGGCGTTTTCGGGCTTAAAGGAGGTCTTCTCGATGGAGATATATTGCTGAACCTCGATTCGGAAGATGAGCATGAGCTGTGTGTAGGCTGTGCAGGCGGAATAGATGTGAGCGCTGTCAAGAACTATAAGGAAGAATCAGCCCCCTCAGGAATGGCTGCGTACAGGGTTTATGTGAAGGGTCTGAAGGGTGGCCACTCGGGTGTTGACATTGCCCTGGGAAGGGCCAACTCGAACAAGCTTATCTTCCGATTCCTCATGCAGGCAGAATCTGATTTCGGCATCAGGCTGGCAGAGGCTTCGGGTGGTGATCTCAGGAATGCCATACCGCGTGAATCATACTGTGTCCTCCTGGTTCCGGAAGGAAGCTCTAAGAAATTTGAAGATTTTGTAAAGAACTATAATAAAATCTATAAAGCTGAATTTGCAGAAACAGAACCGGATCTTCTCTTTGCATGCGAGAAAACATCAGCTCCTGCAAAAGTCATGAATAAGGATGACCAGTATAAAATAATCCGCGGCGTTTTCGTCTGTCCGAACGAGGTGATCAGGATGAGCCAGTCGATGAAGGGCCTCGTTGAGACCTCTAATAACCTTGCGATTGTCAGGATTAAAGATGGCAAGTTCGAAGCTTATTGCCTCACGCGAAGCTCCGTTGACACCGCAAAGGAAGCCACCGCATGGCAGATAGCTGCCGCATTTCATCTTGTTGGCGCCGACGTTAAGCTCACAGGCGGATACCCAGGCTGGAACCCGAATGTAAATTCACCGATACTGGGTGTAATGAAGAACGTGTTTGCGAAGCTGAATGGACAGGAACCTGATGTGAAAGCCATCCATGCGGGACTCGAGTGCGGTCTTATTGCAGGCGAATACCCGAACCTGGATATGATTTCATTTGGACCCACGATTAAATACCCGCATTCCCCTGATGAAAAGGTGAATATTGCATCGGTCGGGCGTTTCTGGAAATTTCTTGTTGAGACACTCAAGAATGTGCCGGTGAAGAGCTAGCCTCTTCTAGCCGGCATATCTCGACATATGTTCGAGAAAAAGGTCCTTCCTGTTCCTGGCAACAGGAACCTGTGAACCATCTGACATTTCGATGTAACCGCCATCCTGTCTTACAAATTTCTTAACGAATTCGAGATTTATAAGATGGGAATTGTGCGGCCTGAAGAAATTCCTGTCCGTGAGGATATCCTGGAATTCTTTCAGGTGCCTCGAAACGAGTATCTTTCTTTTGTCGCTTATGTAAAACCATGAATAGCTGCGGTCTGCTTCAATTCTGACAATGGTATCGGGGTTCAGATATTCCCTTCCGTCGGAAGTCGGGATTACAAGCCTGGTGGGACGGCTGGTCCTGAGATTTTCGATCAGAGCTTCATAGTTTAACCTGCCTGATATGTTTCCAGTAGAATGCTTCTGCACAACCCGGCTGACAGATTCAATGAACTCACTTATATTGATCGGCTTCAGAATATAATCAACAGCGCTGAATTTGATTGCTTTTATTGCATAATGATTGAATGCGGTAATGAAGATAACATCAAAATTCTTCTCGGGATAATGTGCGAGGAGATCAAATCCCGTTCCGTTAGGCATTTCGACATCGAGAAAAACAAGATCAGGTTTGTTATCGTTGATTACCGAGATTCCTTCCTTGACATTATGGGCTTTCCCGGCAAGCTCAAGATCGGGGCAATATTCGATTATTACCGACGAAATAAAATCGACAGCATCAGGCTCATCGTCTATTACTACTGTCATCAGCTTGTTTTTCATGACATTACAGGTATATGGATCTCGACCCTTGTTCCCGCTGCATCACCTTTCTCATTATAAAGATCAGTATAAATGGTCTTGAGGCATGTTCCGCAAAGAGCGTTGACCAGGTCGAGTCTCGATGTGGTGATCTTCGTTCCGAGCGAAGAATGCTCGTTCCCGTTCAGCCCCTTGTACATCTCTGCTGCTTTCCTGCCTATGCCATTATCCTCAATTGTGCAGGAAATATAATCATTTTTCAGGTTAAGATCTATTTTGATGAATCCTTTCCTCCCGGACGGTATGAGACCATGTGTGAGCGAATTCTCAACATAGGGCTGAATGAGCATGGTCGGGATTTTGTACATGATCGTATCGATCTCCTCATCGACGTTTATGCTGTAATCGAATTTTTCCTTGAACCTGAGCATCTCCAGATCCAGGTAAAGCCTCAATGCATCGAGCTCATCGCGTATGGGGATTGAAGTGTATCTCGAGTTTTCAAGCACCTTCCTGATAAGGTTGGAGAATTTTGTCAGGTAATTGTTCGTGGCCAGCTTGTCGTGCTGGTACATATAATACTGTATTGAATTCAGTGTATTGAAAAT
>DATGWQ010000356.1:0-5507 GCA_035299385.1 Bacteroidales bacterium
TCCTGCCCATACTTCTGCATTGAGAACCACAGGGAGACTCCTACAATAAAAAGGAAGAAAGGGAACACGAGATCGGTCGGAGTGCAACCGTGCCATTCAGCATGGCGTAAAGGTGGGTAAACATATTTCCAGCTGCCGGGAGTGTTGACAATGATCATGAATGTCACTGTCATACCCCTGAAAATGTCGAGTGCGGCCAGTCTGTTGGTGCTCTTCGCCATATGTATAAATTTACTAAAAACAAACCAAAGGAGCACCATGTGAGGTGCTCCCTTGATAATACAAAAAACTTATTTTTTTATTCCCATCCCGGATTTTGTGAAAGGACGTATCCAAGATCGCTGTAAAGCTTTATCTGGTCAAGCGGAATGCAGTTAAGATATTGTCTTTCATGGTATGAATCACCGGGTATCCAGTCTCTCCTCATGTTTGCATCATAAAGATTATAAATGAATCTCTTGTTCGGGTCAGCAGCATTCGGAGTATAGAATTTTACTGCGGCAAGGATTTTTGTCCTGGTTGCTGATGGAAATTTCATAAGATCAACATACGCTCCCTTGCCCTGTGTTGTGGGACCGCTGGTCTCTTTGGTTTTGAGGTATTCGTATTTGTTCCATCTCTTAAGATCATTTTTGCGAAATCCTTCAAACATAAGTTCTATACAACGCTCCCTTCTTATTTCCCAAAGAAGCGGAGAAACCGACGGGTCTCTCTCCGGATCATTTATAACAACACCATTTGCAAGAACGTCGCTGCCTGATATGACCATCGGAGGAAGTTTTGCAAGATTATTACCTGCATTATTTTTCTTGATGGCCCTGTTCCGCAGCTTGTTGATAGTTTTATCTGCATCGGCCTGGGTGAATGTCCCGAGCTCTGCTGCAGCTTCTGCATAATTAAGCAAAACCTCACCATACCTGATGACGGGCGAATCTGTAATGTTTGTTGAACTGTTATAAATAAGGTCAACAGCATTTGCCGAGTACGGCAGGAATTTCAGACAGAGAAAACCCGTTGTTGAGTAGCCTGAATGAGCTCCCTGTATCCTTATTGAATCCACCAGAGTTGCAGCCATCCTGGGATCCCTGTTTTTGAATTGATCGGGATAGTATCTCAGACCGTTATCAAGTGCATAATTATACACCGGGGATTGTTTTATAGGCAAACCATCTGATGAAAGATAAGTTTCAACCATTTTCAGTGTCGTTCCGGTCTGGGGTTCCTGGTTGTTATATGAAACCAGCGAATGGGTGGCTTTTGCAGTCTCATACTGCCTGTAAAAAATTATCTCCTTGTTCGACGAAAG
This sequence comes from Bacteroidales bacterium, assembly GCA_035299385.1. Taxonomy (GTDB): domain Bacteria; phylum Bacteroidota; class Bacteroidia; order Bacteroidales; family VadinHA17; genus LD21. The sequence goes on from DATGWQ010000356.1 coordinate 1,307, forward strand.
GTCGGCTGAGGCGAATAAGGCCCTGTAATCGTCTGATACGACAAATTTACCTCCCGTGATGAGCTGGTCAGCAGCCCATTTTGCCTGTTCGAGAAGAGTTGCTGCAACTGCCTGGTCACCGTTATGGTATTTCAGATATGTCCCAAAATAAAGAAGATTTCTTGACATGAATGCCAGCACCACATTCTTGTTTATTTGCAAAAGCCCGTCATTTACTCTTACATTCTCAGCTGCATATTGAAAATCCTCCATGATCTTTGTTGCAACAAAAGCAAGCGGGTCACGGGCTTTAAAACTTTGTTCCACTTCACTGGGAAGTATCTCATGTTCATACCAGGGAACATCGCCAAAAGCACGAGCGAGGTCCGAATATTCAAGTGCCCTGAAGAATCTTCCGATTCCGAGCCAATGATTTCTGGCCTCATCTGTTAAGGGCATATTCTGGATACGGTCAATCATAACATTGGCACGACGCACCCATGTAAATGTCCAGCCATTACCTGATGTTGCAGGATTCTGTGTCCAGATTGCGCTGGAGCTGTATTCATCGGACCATGCTCCTCCGGTGAAGAAGTTACCCCATGTATAGCCACTTCCATATCCGGGGAAATACGCTGTATAGGCTCCCTGCGAGTATAATCTCAGATTACCTTCGTTTGTCCAGAAATTGCTCTCATCGAAAGTATCCAGATTCTTCCTGTCCATATAATCTTCACACGCTGAAAGAATGAAGAGAAAAGGAATAAGAATTAATATATACTTTTTCATTGCGTTAAATTTTAGAGTTCAAGTTGAATACCAAAAGATACTGTTCTCCTGTAAGGGTAGCTGCGGCCGAATGAACGTGAATCAGCTGATGTATTGGTTGTCCAGTCGATTTCCGGGTCTATCGGAACACCACCCATTTTATCAAACTCGAAGAGATTCTCACCGATCATATAAACTCTAAGCTTCTCAATGTTGACCTTGCTGATCCATTTTTGCGGAAATGAGTATCCGATAGTCAGATTCTTCAGTCTCAGGTAAGCAACATTCAGGAGATATCTGTCATTAACAACATAGTTCCACTTTGCTGTCTGGCTGTATTCCATTGCTCTGGGATAAAATGCGCCGGTATTTTCCTCAGTCCAATAATCAAGGGTATGCGAATAGTTAGCTTCGGCACCATAATAGCCTGGAAGGACCATATTCCCGGTTGCCCAGATAGAACGCCTGCCCACTCCCTGGAAAAACATGCTTAAATCCACTCCTTTCCAGTCAGCACCAAGACGGAAACCGTACTGGAAACGGGGCGTAGTGTTTCCGATAACTGTTCTGTCACCAGGATTCCCGACAGTATTTGTACCATAATCAATTACTCCGTCACCATTAAGGTCCTTGAATTTCACATCACCCGGACCATATTTAAACAAGCCTGATTCGAGGATATACTGGTTTGCAACACCCTCCTGCATAACATTCTTCGATTGCGTATTGACTATGATCTGGCTGATAGTAGTGTCATTGGCCCAGACAAAATCATCCCTCTGCAGAAGTCCTTCAGTCTTATAACCCCAAATCTCTCCCATTTCCTTGCCCTGGTAATATGTGGCACTGTTGCTGGGATCATTGGGTGAAGCAAACCTGGTAATCTTGCTGACAAAATCTGTATACTGTGCAGACAGAAACAGGTGAATTCCGTTTGCAAATGTATGATTGTAATCAACTGACAATTCAATTCCGGTTGTGGTCAATTCGCCATAATTCCTTTTCGGAGCGCTTGCACCCACTGTGGATGGGATTGCTTCACCTGCCGACAGCATGTCGAGTGTTTTTCTCTGGTACCAGTCAAAGGTAATCCCGAGCTTGTTATCAAGGAATCTTGCATCTGCACCAAAATCCGTTGTGGTAACTGTCTCCCATGTAAGAGTAGGGTCAACAAGTGCGGGGGCCGATGATATATAAGGCACATAATTGTTATTTATCAGCCAGTAATTCCCTGCGGCAGACGGACTTGACACAGAAAGAGTAGATATGAAAGAATTCAGCGGGACATCCTGGTTTCCGATCATACCATATGATCCCCTGATCTTTAAAGAGTTCATTATGCTTTTCACTGCGGTCATCCATGGTTCCTCTGTAATAATCCATGCAGCAGATCCTGAAGGGAAAAATGCCCAGCGCTTGTCTTCGGCAAATTTCGATGAGCCGTCATACCTGCCGTCGAGTTCCAGAAGGTATTTATTTCTAAATGAATAATTCATCCTGCCAAAGAAGCCGGCAACCGACCACCATGTATGATTGGAAGTAGCAAATTGATCACCACCTGAAAGGTTTACCTCACCCTTATCGAAATCGAAGACGCCCATTCTTTTTGCAGACATGTAGACATATTCCCCATCCTCGATATTTGTTCCGGCCATGAGCTTGAAGGAATGATCGGTAATTTTACCATCATAAGTGATGTAACCATTAAAAGTATTCCTCAGGTTTCTGCTTGAAGTGTACTGGCTGTAGTCGTATGATGCAGTAGTATATATCTTATCGACATCCTTGAATGTTTGTCCCGCTGCATTAAAACTGAACAGATCTATTCCTTTTACGTAACCCCCGACTGCATGGTATGTTGAAAAAGTCTGGGCATAAGTATAGTCAAAATCGACTGTCAGCCCTTTTACAACGTTAAGAGTTGTGCCAAGCGTATAACGGCTGAAGTAGGTGTCATCATTTACGGGACGGGCGGATTTAAGGTCATTTACCCCACCCCTGAATTCACTCCCGTTGTATGTACCATACGGATAAACATTATGCCAGCGGTACAGGTAATACATTGGATCATAGGCAGCTGATGCATAAAGGAACGGAGAAACCTCGGAAGTCTTGGCATACATATATTTTCCCCGAACAGTAAGCCAATTCGTTATGTTTGTGCTTATGAACCCTGATGTATTCAGCCTTTTATAAGAATCATGAAATAGTTTTTCTACTCCATTTTGTTTCAATGAACTGGCTGACAGATTATACTGTGTCTTCTCATTGCCACCGGATATTGCTATATTCTGATTATTCTGAGGTGTCCATTTTTTATAATAAGCACCATATATGTCCCATGGACGGTAAAAATAGGCACCACCGCTTGCCCTGTAATCAAAATCCCTTCCCTGGACTACTTCACGGCCCAGATCTTTTCCATCACCGTACTGATCAATCCACTCTTTTACTTTTTTTATGACATCAGGATTATAATAATAACCAACCTGGCCATACTCCCATGTCGGCGTGGTTTTCAGGGCATTCAGCTGATCATATGAATATTGCAGGTTCAGATCTGCTCTTGTATGTTCAGGAACTTTTGTCGGGGTAGCCCATGCAAAGTTGTTGGTAAAGGTTACTTTCACCTTTCCGTCAGTAGAGCCCTTTTTTGTGGTGATCAGGACAGCTCCGAAAGCCGCGCGTGCTCCGTAAATTGCAGTTGTTGAAGCATCCTTGAGTATTGAGATGCTCGCTATATCATCAGGGTTAATGTAGGTTATGTCAGGGACTTCGACATTATCAACAAGAATAAGCGGATTACCTGCATTGCCGCTGATCGTGCTTACCATGCCACGGATCTTTATGTTTGGTGCATCGCCGATCTGACCTGAAGAGGTGGTAATAGTAAGACCGGGAGTCGTTCCCTGCAGTGCACGTCCGACATCAGTGATTGGCCTGGCTTCCAGCGTCTTCCCGACATCAACCGTTGAAACAGCGCCGGTAAGGCTTGCTTTTTTCTGCGTGCCGTATCCGACCACGACAACTTCATCAAGAAATTCGACATCAGATTCAAGAAGGATGCTATACGTCCCTCCTGCTTTGACGCTGACTTTCTGTGTAAGATAGCCGATGAATGAGACCTGTATTTCCGACGAACCGGCCGGGAGTACAAGAGTGAATCTTCCCTGTCCGTCAGTTATCGTACCTGCAGTGGTCCCGGTAACCGACACATTAGCACCGACAACGGGGGCATTGCTCCCCTTGTCAGTCACGACGCCCGATATGCCTTGTCCCCAGGCTGTGACACCGAGCCACATCAGGACAAAGCAGAAGGCTGCTTTAATGATTTTCATGATAGAGGTTTTTGGTTAGTAATTATGATTAGAGTTTATGTTGATTATTGAAAAGCTGTTTTGATCCCGACTATCTTTCCTTCAACAAGCGAACACCATATCATACCATTATCCCC
>DATGWQ010000357.1:0-20062 GCA_035299385.1 Bacteroidales bacterium
GTTTTATCTTTTTCGTAGCATACTTTCCCCTTTATGTTTTGAGCCTGCAATGTAAAAGAGGTTAAGATCAGGAGCAGGCTAACCAGGTTTTTCATTTGTGAGTGAATATTTTTATTACTGCAGTGCAGTTATTGTTGATTCGCTGTTTATGTCCATCGGCATTTGCATGCTGAAGCCCGGACCGCTTATTCCAAGGTTGCCTGTAATGTGTGACTGCCCTTTTGATTCCACTACCAGGCCAGTGCGAACATTTAGTACGAGGCTGGATTTACTCAATCCCTGGAGGTTGTCATACGTAACAGTGGCGCCTCCTGATTTAATCGGGGGAGCATTCTCAGCAGCCTTGATGTTTGATTCAGCTGTAACATTTGCGAGATCCCCTTTTATATCAAGAAGGTGATATTTCGTTTTAATGTCAAGCGTCATTCCGCCGGAACTGGTCTGCGTTGCATTTGTCCATTCATCACCGGCTTTCACTTCATTGCCCGGGAGGTTCCAGGTGAACATCCCTATCATTGTTTTAAGGCTGTTATCGCTGACCGTCCCTTCGATCTGGCTTCTGAGGGCTGCTTTAAGGGGTTCCTTCAGTGTAATCGAGCTTGTATCTTTCAGAATCATGTCCGACAGCAGCTTGCCGTTGAGTATTTCAACCGGCTTTCCAGTGAAATCAACTTTCGTATACACAGCATTTTTGCTGAGCCTGTTCATAATGCATGACATGATTTCGGAGGTTTCCCCCGAAGCAATGTTCCCTTCAACAGCAGAGCTTATGTTGATCTGCTTCCCCATTGCATTTGTCTTGGTAATAATTGTGTCGAAATGAATTTCAGCTATGAAGAAATCAGGGGTGACATCCATCATTTTCATAGAAAAGACATAATCGACTTTTGACTCTGTAGTCTGCTGATTGCCATTAATGGTCTGTGACACAGTCTGATTTGTGAGCGATCTCAGCCTGTATACCCTGTTCTTTTCTGGATTCATCCTGAGCAGGGCGGTTTGTGCCATAAGTGAAAAGCAAAAGCTTATTGCAAGAAGTGAAAACAAAATCTTTTTCATTGTTCGGGCATAAGGTTACAGTTAAGGACGAAAATAATCTCAGAAGGATGCAATTTAGGCATAAAAATCGGTAAAAGACATGACATTACCGGTGAAAGAAGAAATAAGGGTGAGGAGTGAGAATCCTGGTCACATGTCTTTTACATTTGCTGAAATTTTCCTCATAACACGTTCCACCATCCTGTCGCAATAGATAAGGTTGAATTCGAATATTTCTTCAGGCGAATAGGATTTCTCGATTTCCTTTCTCAGCAACGCCTTTGCCCTGTTGAGGCGTACCCTCACGTTTGCCTCTGATATTTTCAGCGCTTCCGCAGTTTCAGATACATTAAGCCCTGTCATTTCCCTTAGCGAGAATACCATCTTGTAGTCCTGCGGCATTTTTACAAGGGCTTTTTCGATTATTGATCCCAGTTCACCATTCATTACTGTATTGTTTGTATCATTGCTGAAAGCTGAGAAAGCGGGAATCGAAGTATCCGGAATTTCTTTCGCTTTCTCATTTTTGTATCCTGCTTTCTGGCTCTTCCTGTAACAGTTGTTCAGCATTATCTTTATTATCCAGGTCCTGAACGAGGATCGGCCTTCAAACTTGTCGAGGCTCAAAAAGGCATCGATGAATGTGTCCTGCATCAGATCCTCTGTATCTTCATGACTGAAGTTACAGGTTCTTCCGACTTTGTAAAGAACAGGATTGTTTCTGCGGATCAGTATTTCGAAGAGAGCCGTCTCCCCGTTCAGGATATTGCGGATAATATCTGTATCAGTATATTTTTCTGCTTTCAGGATAACTTCCATTGCTGATGATTATGTTAATGACTCTGACTGAATTTTGCCAGCCTTGACATTGAAAATGCGCTTATTGCCATGACAAGGTCACGTACGGCGATATCGAGATAATTGCCCGAAGCGAGTATTGTCAGGGCTATCATTGCCAGCCAGGCTGCAACGACCAGGCCGCCGACTGAGGGCCTGGAAAATACAAGTATGCCGGCCACTATTTCAATAACACCTACAATTTTCATGAAAACAGCTCCGCTGAAAGGCAACAGCCCTGCAAATGACGGGTTAAGGTATTTTTCCCAATCAGTAAGCAAATTTGTAAACTTGTCAATCCCTGCAACTACCGGGACAATCACAAAAGTGAGCTTAAGTAGAGTGAAAACATTGTCCAGTGCGGTCCTGTTAAAACCTTCATTGCCCGGTTTGTGATTGGTCCTCTGTACTGTCCTTGTCCCGGGTTGTGTTTCTGTCTGATTTAAAGTTATTGTTTCCATAATTTCTATTGTTTTGGTTTCTGTGAATAATTGGAGTAGGTATCATATGGAAACGTTACAACACTTTGTGGAAACAATGCCTGGAACATTAGGTTCAAAGCTTGCCAGCCGAAGCTTTAGCAAAGGCTGGTTCAGGGCTTTGCCGGGCAGAAGCTTTGGCGAAGGCTGGTTCAAGGTTTAAAAGGAGATGATTGATCTAAGCCAGCTACCGGATTCTAACGGAAAGACCGGGCAGTTTGAAGCAGGTAGCCTGTTACTATGAGGAACTGTGCGAGAGCATATGTTGACATAACAGCCAGGCCGGCAAATGAAAAGGGGAATGCGAATTTGTTGACTGCAAGCAGGGAATCCGACAACACAAACAGGATTGCTCCGGTAAGTACAAGCCAGTAGCTCCTTCTTTCAGATTTATAATACCTGTTCAGCGCCCCTGCTATCATTGTCAGGATTACGATGCCATAAAATATCACAGGGATCCTGAGCTTGCCCAGGTAATCCCAGAGCAGTCCGGTGAGGGCGACACCATAAAGCAGCAGTGCGAATGTCAGGTAAAAATGCTTTTCGAGAAAACCATTGTTCCCGGGTGTTCCGAAGAATATCACAATGTACATTATATGTGCGAGCAGAAATGCCGTCAGCCCTGGCAGAAAAAGGTCCGTTCCTCCTGTGTCGATCTGCAAAAGGACATCCCCTGCCCATGAAAATGCAAGAGCAAGCAACATAAACATGTTAAACCGGCTCTGCTGTAACCTGATGTTGAGAATGAAGATTATGATAAGAACAGGAATGATGAGGGATTTAAAAAGGAGAGGAGGTGCATCTATGATGGAATATGCGGAAAGAATATATAAGGCTGTTATTATAAAATACAATATTGACAGGAGGAATGATTTCATTATTGAAAGTTAATATATCCTGAGCAATAAAGCAAGTTTCCCTGTCAGAGCATATTCATCAAAACGCTCATAAGCTGTGGTTTCGAATGCACACCTGCCTGGCGGTATTTCATATCCCCATTCTTAAATATCATCAATGTCGGAACACCCCTGATGTCGTATTTTGATGCGATGGCGGGGTTTTTGTCCACATCTATCTTTATCACCTTCACCTTGCCGCCGAGCTCGGCGGCCACCTCCCTGAGAATAGGTGACTGTATCTTGCATGGTCCGCACCATTCGGCATAAGCATCGATAATTACCGGGACAGGAGATTTGATTATATCGCTGAAATTACCTTTCATGGTGCAGTCTTTTTCCGAGTTTTTAACAAAAGTATTTGATTAAAGGTTCATATCTGTTTTCCCTTTATGTCATACGTGGTTACATTTTTTTTACCACAAAGGGCACAAAGGCTGATCCGTGCTGCACCCTCATTCGCCGATTTCTTTGAAGATTCTTCAGGGAAACTGTAACATATTCGTAAAAAATCTGTCTTTTATATGATTTGACAGCAACTGAAAATTTTTTTGTCAATGAACAATATTTTGAAAACCAGGCGTTACAATTAAAATATAAAGTTCATTATGGGATTCTTCAGCAGGCGGAAAAACAGTTCTGCAGGACACGGCTCTCTTTCGCATGAACCGGCATTGGGAGCAGATAACACCGGTAATAATCTGTTATTTTCGGAAAACGGCTCAAAAGGACTGGATTCAATCTATGCATTTCTTCAGTCAGATTATGAGTCAAAAGGATACAATGATGCTCTCATCAATCCCGATGAAAGTTACAGGAACGATAACATCAGGCTGTTACGCCAGGATCTCATGATCCTGATTGACAGGACGGTGAATTATTACGAAACGCTGATCAGGGAGACTGATTATCATATAAGCACAAGAAGCAGGGCCGGATTGCTTGACCTGGTCGATGAGCTGAAGATGAAGAGGGATCTTTTGCAGAGTCATATTGAGAAAGTCAATTCGCTGAAAGCTGAAGCATCCGCTGAGTCAGGGTCGAGCCAGCGGATAGTTCTTTCGTACCAGCGCGGCTTCATGAGGGGCCTGTACGCAATATCACAGTCTAAATTTTTTAACGGCAAACTTTAATGAAGGATTTCTGGCTAAAACTAGGGTGCTATATAACAGGTTATAATTACACCATAATCAAGAATTCAAGTGAGGCTAGCGCCAAGACGGTGAAGAAGTACCTTTCTGCCATACTCATCGTAAGCATACTCTGGGGCTTCATAGGATATACATTCGCCCAGCGGTACCTGCACACAACCACGTTTGTCTCTCTGGTGGTCTCGCTTGTGATGATCGTCATCGTTATCCAGATAGAACGTCAGATTATATTGTCCGTAGGCAGGAACAGCCTTGTTCCCCTTTTCAGGATCCTGATTGGCATCGTGATGGCTGTGATCGGTTCGGTGATAATTGACCAGATCATATTCAGGGAGGATGTTGAAAAAAATAAAATAAGCAACCTCCAGGCTGAAGTAAACAGCATTCTGCCTGCCAAAACAAGGGAGCTGGACTACCAGATAAGCCAGATCGATTCGGCAATCAACTCAAAGGAAGCTGAAAGGGTTGCAATCATTGACGAGATTACGAAGAAACCATTCATCAAGAGCGCTTCATCTGAAACAAAACACTATAAGATGCAGAATAACGCTAACGGTGAGGTGAAGGATACGCTTGTAAAGAGGACGGATCTCGCCCTGAACGATGTTCCCAACCCAAAAGCTTCACTTCTGCCGGATCTTGAAAACCAGATAAGCTCGCTGAGAGGGCAGAAGTCAGAAAAGGAGAACAGCAAGATCAACATACGCCAGGAACTCGAGAATGAACTGGGATCAAAGACGGGCTTCCTCGATGAGCTGAAGATCCTTTTTTCAATACTCCTTTCATCCTGGATCGCACTTGTCGTCTGGTCGATGTTCTTCCTGTTCCTGATGTCTATCGAACTGCTTGTTCTTGTAAACAAGTTCGGTGAAGACAAAACTGATTATGACTCGATCATCCTTCATCAGAAAAATGTAAGGATAAAGATGCTGGATAAGCTGACCTGAGAATTTCACGAACTCACCTCTAAATCCCCTCTCTACGTCGTAAAGAGGGGACTTTTGTTTCGAGGCATCCCCCTCTTTGCGCTGGCAGAGAGGGGGAACGAGGGGGTGAGTTCATGCGGAAAAAATTTTCTTTAGATTTGATACAAAGTAATATTATTCATTACATTGCAGCGTTTTAGCCAAGGGGACCATATCCGGATTTGTTTCTATCTAATTTTTTCTAAAATGCTTAATATTAATGGGTTATTGCTAGGCAATTTCCGCATCTTTTCTGAGACCTCACGATTCAGGATAGCACCTGTTACAGTGCTGACAGGCCCTAACAGCTCGGGAAAAAGTACCGTTGCAGGGTCATTTTCACTCATGAAGGATCTTGACACATCGCGCCTGCCTTACAGGCTGAGATTCGATAACGGGCATAACCCGTTCGGCAGCTTTGGCATGATACTCAACAAAAAGGCAAAACATAAGCTGTTCCCGGCCGGCTACGACATGTACAATCTCATCCTTGGTGAAAACATCAGGGTAATGTTCACTTTTGAAAAAGGCGGCGATTTTGATGCTTCCGTCAGGAGGATAAGCATATCGGGAAAAAATGGGAATATATTCGATTTCCGGTTCAGGGGGAACAATATCGAAACAAGGATCGGTTTAGGGTACCTTTACAGGAAGCTAAGGGAAATAAAGGAGAGCAAGAGCTTTTACCAGGAAATTGAACGGGATTTCAAGGCGATACGCTCTTCTTCGGGAGCTTACAGCTCACCACAGGAAAATGACCAGATCGGGATCTTCCATGCTGACAGGGAAATAAGAAAAAAGAATATATCCGGGTATCTCAGAAACCATGATATTCCCACACAGGAATGTGAGAGGATGTTCTACTTCTATGGCAGGTTCACAAGCCTGCCGGGAAATGAATGCGGTGAGGATGAATACCTGAAAAGGACCAGGAAAGTGCTTTCTGAATATGATGACAGCCAGGTTCTTTTCAATAATGAGTTAATAAAGAAAATACTCGGGGTTCCCGAAAAGGATATCAATACGCAGGTAATCACCGGAATCATTAAAAAAGAGCTTCCGGAGCTTTTTGATTGTCTCGCCCTGCTCGGCAACCAGGATTTAATTTACCGTATCACCGACCTTCTGAAGGAAAAGAGATACAGTGACTGGGAATCGATTTATACCGAATCAGAGATGACCACCTCAAAGGGGCTGACCGGCCTCATGTCCGAAGGTGAGCTTGCAGGCGCAATAGACCATCACCTTCAGTCAAGGTTTGACATGTCGGATTTTTTCAGGGCGATAACAGAGCTCAGCATGACGCGTGAAGGATTCCTGCAGGCATATTCAAGATTCGGGAATCTGAAAGCCCTTTCTTCATTCTGCTCCCTTGTGATAGACAAAATAATTCATGACCTCAATACTGACCTGAAGAAATCACTGAGTCTTTCATTGCAGGAAACCTTCCATGGAATAACCCTCGATTTCAATCACCCCATGCATGGTCAGATCCGGAACTTTTCTGTTATGAAGGAGAAGGACACCTTCCTGAAAAACTGGTTCAGGAAATTCAATGTGTGCGATGATTTTACATTCGATACCGCCGAGAGCGGAATGGGTTACAGGCCTGCCCTTGTAAAAAACAATGAAAACCTTCCGCTGTCAGTTGAAGGTGCAGGCCTGAACAGGCTTGTAATGATGCTCCTCGGCATTGCCAATGCGAGATGCTACAACGATCTGAGGGATTATAATGACGATCTCCGGCATTATCCGCGAACAATCATTATAGAGGAACCGGAAGCATTCCTTCATCCCGGATGGCAGTCGAAGCTTGGGGATATGTTTATGGATGCTTCGCAACAGCTTGGAATAAACTTTATTATCGAGACTCACAGCGAATACCTCATCAATAAGCTGCAGTATCTGGTCGCAACAGGCAAACTCCACCGGAATGATGTGGTGATTTATCACCTCGACAACAAGCAGGGTGAGAGCTGCCATCCTGCAATACTGGAAATCGTGATGGATGAGAACGGTAACCTCTCGGAAGACATACCGCAGGGTTTCCTCGATGATGAGGACAGGAGGGCGTACGGGTTGTTCAGGCTGAAGAAGGTTAGCAGAAACTAGAAAACTGTGCACGAAGGTTGACACCAAGGATCCCCAGTCAAAAATCCGCAATCCGAAATCATAAAAAATCCGCAATCCAAACCCGTAATCCGAAATACATTATTACTTTTACCCCCTGAAAGCGAGAGCTATAACAACTATTTAAATGTCTACATATTTTCTCATATATTTAGCAATTGGGATTCTGTTCAATATTGCCGGTCCGCTGGCCGTACAGCTCAGGAACGAGATGCGGGAGCTGAGGAAACAGACTGTTCCCGTGGAAATAGTGAACGACAGGAGGAGAAAGCTGCTTCTTACCGAGCTCATCTTCCGTTCACTGGTAATTCTTCTTTACCCGGTGGCATATATAATCTGGTTCAAGGATATCTATATTTCAAACCGCGACAGGAAAGGGCGGGGTAAAAGAAACCGCAAGGTTCAGGTTGAATATGAGCGCGAGATGGAGAGGCGCAAAAGGGCGTTGCTCGAAAACAAGACTTTCGTCTATTTCAGGGATGCGCCCGGAAGCGGCACCATCAGGTGCCACGGCTGCGGTTTCAAAGAAGACATAACCAGCTTTACCCACGGTTTCGGGTCCGAAACGCCTTTTACCAGGGGCTACCAGTGCCAGAAATGCGGAAAGTTCCATAAAGTGCAGTTCCTCGGCAAAAGTATGATTTCACCCTACCTTAAATGCACATGCGGGGGTGAACTCTCCAATTCCAAGCCCATCTTCTGCCCGAAGTGCATGGCCAGAGACGTACATTATATTTGTGAGTGTGTCAGCTGAGGCATAGGGGCATGGGGCATTTTGCTTGGGGCACACAGGGCTTAATCAAGTTTCGTAAGGAAATATGCGATCAGGAAACCTACGACGGTGATTAATCCTGCAAAATTATGTGTTTGCTCGAAGGCTTCGGGTATCATGGTGTCCACGATCATTGCCAGTATTGCTCCGGCGGCAAAGGCTGTAGAAACTGCTATAATGTCAGGAGAGAAATTCTTAAATATTGTAAATCCGGCAAGGGCTGCGATGCCTGATATAATTGCGATCGATATCCACACTCCGAAAATATACCCGGCTTTTCGTCCTGCGTTTTTCATGCCGGCCGCGCTTGATAATCCTTCAGGCAGGTTCGAAAGGAATATTGCTATCACTGCAACGGTGCTGACCACTCCTCCTTTCAGCATGCTCAGGCCGATTACTATCGATTCGGGAATGCCGTCGATCAAGGCGCCCACGGCAAGCGCCAGGCCGCTGCCGCCAGACTCTTCCTCACTCGGCTGCTGATCGCCTGATCTTTTCCTGTGTTTTGCGCCTTTTTTTGCAAGGATGTAGTTTATTCCCGTGTAGACAACAGCTCCAGACAGGATGCCGATAGCCGAAGAGTCCAGTCCGCCCGATCTATAGGCTTCTTCCATGAGGTCGAATGTGAGGGCTGAGATCAGGACCCCGCTTCCAAATGCCATGATCCCGGCTATTCCCCTTGCCGGCACTTTGAAATAGTAAGCTATTGCAGCACCGATCACCAGGGCTCCTCCAGCAAGGAGGCCCCACAACCCGGATTGAATCCATAATGGCATACTTAAAAATTTTTAGTTCAATGTTCAACTGGTTCAAGGTTCAAGGCTTTACCATCCGAAGCTTCAATGTCCAGGGTTCAGGATAAATCCGCAATCCGAAATCCGCAATCCGCAATCATCTTTTGATCCAGACTGTCTTCACATTCACGAATTCCCTTATTCCATGTACCGAAAGCTCCCTGCCAAATCCTGATCTTCTGGTACCTCCGAACGGGAGACGCGGATCTGATTTAACAAGCCCATTGATGAAGACGGACCCGTCGTGGAATTTTTCAGACAGCTCTTCAGCCTTCCGGATGTCTTTTGTAAAAAGTGAGACCCCAAGGCCAAATGATGTCTCGCCTGCCAGCCTGATTGCTTCGTCTGCATTATCAGCAATTGTGACCGGCGCAACAGGACCAAAGACCTCCTCTTCGAACAGCGGCATCCCCGGCCTCACATCGAGCACGAGCGTGGGCGTGAAGAATGCTTTGTCCCTTTTCCCTCCCAGTACCAGCCTTGCTCCCATGTCTGTAGACCTTTTAAGCTGATCTGCTACCGCATCAGCCTGCTTTTCATTGCATAATGGCCCGAGCATCGTATTTTCATCAGATGGATCGCCGGCCCTGATTTTTCCTATCTCATCACCGAAAAGCTTTACAAACCTGCCGGATATTTTCTTCTCAACGATGAATCTTTTGGCCGCAATGCAGCTCTGACCTGCATTCTGAAATCTTGCCTGCACAGCGGTTGTGGCGGCTCTTTCAAGATCAGCATCTGCGAGAACGATAAAAGCATTGCTTCCCCCCAGCTCAAGAACGCACTTCTTCAGCACGCTTCCGGCTGTTGCGGCGACCCGGGTTCCAGCCTGCTCGCTGCCGGTAAGAGATATCGCCATTATGCTTTTATGCCGGATTATGTAATCCATCGAGGCTGAGCCGACAGCAAGATTGCTGAAGAGGGAAGGATGGAATCCGGCTTCCCGGAAAACTTCAATGATCTTTTCCGCACAGATCTGAACGTTTGAGGCATGCTTCAGCAGTGCAGAATTGCCTGCCATTATTGCCGGCACGGCAAATCTGAAGACCTGCCAGAAAGGAAAGTTCCATGGCATTATCCCCAGTATGGCTCCAAGCGGCTCATATGCGGCATAGCTTTTATCCGCATCGGTTTCGATGACTTCCGGCTTAAGGAAATTCTCAGCATTGTCTGCATAATAATCACAAACCCAGGCGCATTTCTCTATCTCAGCCTTTGATTCCTTCATGGGCTTTCCCATCTCGGCTGTGATCACCCCGGCATATTCTGATGAATGTTTCCTCAGTACCGAAGCTGCATTCTTCATCAGGGTGCTCCTTTCCAGGAAGGAAGTTTTCTTCCATTTTTCAAATGCCATCACCGATTCGGAAATTATCCGTTCCGCTTCCCGGGACGGGATCTCTTCAGTTTCCCTTATAAGCTTCCCGGTGTATGGGTTGATGCTTTTTAAGCTCATAATCAACTAAATGTAAATTGATCTAAATTAATAAAACAAGTGATCTGTATCAATGTTTTTGACTTTGTTCTTGATGTTCTTCCCTTTGCTGTGCCCACCCCTGGACCCCCAAGGGGGCGCGCAGGCAAAAGTCCCCCTTGGGGGATTTAGGGGTAAGCAACAGGTGGAATAGGACACTAAGGTAGACCCAACTTTCCTGTTTTCTGATTGTTACTGATAGAAAACATTAAACAAACAATGACAAAGAAAATCCTTACATCCTGCATTATGATATTGGGAGTGATTCTGATCATTTCATGCAGGAAGAAAGAGACGGCGACGACTGAAGAATTCAGCATACCTGTAGATTATTTCAAGCTCGACAACGGCCTCAAGGTTGTTCTCTCGAGGGATACTACGACTCCTGTGGTGACTGTTGCAGTGTACTACAATATCGGCTTCCGCATCGAGCCGAAAGACAGGACAGGCTTTGCCCATCTTTTTGAACATATGATGTTCCAGGCTTCCGGGAACCTGCCCAAAGGCTCCTTCGATACTCTCATCACCAACAACGGGGGAATAAACAACGGGTCGACAAGATTTGATTTTACAAATTATTACGAGGTCGTGCCTTCCAATATCCTGGAGCCGGTGCTCTGGGCTGAGGCTGACCGTATGTCGGGACTGGCCATAACGCAGGAAAACCTTTCAAACCAGCAGGGTGTGGTGGTGAATGAGATTAACGGGGCTCTCCATAACCAGCCATATGGAGGTTTTCCATGGCTCGACATGCCGCAATACGCAAACACAAACTGGTATAATGCGCACAATTTCTATGGCGATATAAACGACGTCAAATCCGCAAAAACAGATGAGGTGCAGAATTTCTTCAATACATACTATGCACCGAACAATGCTGTTGTTGTTGTGAGAGGTGATTTCAAAACTGGTGAAGCAAAGGAGTGGATCAGGAAATATTTTGGAGGCATTCCTTCGGCACAGCAGCCTGAAAAACCGGATCTCGCTGAACCCGGGCAGACGGAAGAAAAGGTTGTCAGCAAAGCGGACTCTCTTGCAACACGCCCGGCACTTGCGTTTTCTTACCACATGCCTGAAAGGAACACTCCCGAATATTATGCCATGGGCCTGCTCGACCAGATCCTTCTCCAGGGAGAGAACAGCCTTCTTTACACTGCTCTCGTCAAGAAGAAAGGTTATACCGGGAGTGTCGATGGCGGCATAAACCTGTTGGGCAACATGTTCGATTATAACGGGCCGATGCTATGGACGGGCTACCTGTTCCACGACAACAATGTTCCTGCTGACACTATAATGAATGTTGTCGACAGCGTCATCAATGAAGTGATCCGAAAACCTGTTGACGGCAAAACGATCGAACGTGCTATTATTAAGTTCAGGTCAGGCTTCTATGATGAACTAAACAGCACATTCGGCCAGGGTACAGCAAACCTTCTGGCATGTTTCGCATTGTTTGACGATGATCCTGGCAGGATAAATACGCTTGAAGACAACTTCAGGAAAGTAACATCTGACCTTCTGAAGCAGACAGCAGAAAAATTTCTCAGAAGAGAAAACAGGACGGTTCTGAAAATAGTTCCTAAAGCCGGTAAATAAATTAGCGCCATGAAAACCATTGTTAAATTATTAACAGTAATAATATTTTCCTTTATTTCCGCAGCCCTGGTGAGCCAGACTAGCCAGATGCCTGCACCGGGGAAACCCGAAGACTTTACAGTTCCCAAAGCCACCACATTTAAACTGGATAATGGTATGTCGGTCACGCTGGTGCCATTTGGCAATATACCCAAAGCCACTGTTAGCCTGATCGTCAGGGCAGGAAACCTCAATGAACCTGAAAATGAAACATGGCTGGCTGATTTTACGGGTAACATGCTTAAGGAAGGAACACGGACGCGTACAGGCCGGCAGATTGCTGATGAGGCAGCATCGATGGGCGGAAGCATTACAGTTTCGGCAGGCGTGGAGACAACATCGGTTTCGGGCGATGTTCTTTCGGAATTCACACCCGATATGGTACGTCTTATTGCAGATGTTGCGATGAACCCGTCATTTCCTGATTCCGAAACAGGCAGGCTGAGGAATGACATGCTGAGAGACCTTAGCATACAGAAATCACAGCCCTCAAACATCGCTTTCGAGCTTTTCAGCAAGGTTCTGTTTCCGGGTCATCCTTTTGGAAGGCTCTTTCCGGATGAACCTGTTGTAAAATCATTCACGGCAGAAAAGGCCAGAGATTTTTATAATAGCAACTTTGGCGCGGAGAGATCGCACCTTTATGTGGCAGGGTTATTTGACATGAAGAAGGTCGAGCAGGCGATCAGGGACACATACTCAACATGGATAAAGGGAGAAGAACCCCTTATCAATGTTCCTTCACGCACAAAAACCCATAAAATTTATTTTGCCGACAGGCCGGGAGCTCCTCAATCTGTTATCGATATCGGATTACCCGTGGTCGATCCGACAGACAGCGATTACATTCCCCTGATTCTCACCAACAGCCTGCTGGGAGGTTCTTTCACTTCACGCATTACGATGAACATACGGGAGGACAAGGGATATACCTATTCACCTTACAGCAGGGTGCTTACAAGATACAGGACCGGCATATGGATGCAGTTTGCAGAGGTTCAGACCGATGTAACGGTGCCGTCCGTGAAAGAGATCATGTATGAAATTAAAAGGCTTACCGACGAACCGGTCAGTGAAAAGGAGCTTGAGGGCGTGAAGAATTACATGAGCGGAATATTTGTTCTTTCCAATTCAACCAGGGCCGGCATTATCTCGCAGCTTGCCTTTCTCGACCTGCATGGGCTTGACATCAGCTGGCTGAACAGCTATATCAGCAGGATCAGGGCAGTGACTGTTCAGGATGTGCAGGACGTGATGAAAAAATATTTCAACCCTGGTGAGATGACCATTGTGATTGCGGGTGACAGGAAGAAGGTAGGGAAAGAGATCGGTCAATATGGGGAAGGTGCCGAAGTCAAGTGACCCTCAGGATACAGGCAGGTTATACTTTTCAATCTTATTCAGAAGGATGCTGATGTCGATTGGCTTTGTGATATAATCATCGCAACCGGCATCGAGGGCCTGGCGTATATCTGCCTGGCTGATATAGGCTGATTGTGCGATGACAGGCATTTCAGGCCTTATCTTTTTAATCTCACGTGCCGCATCGAGCCCGTTCAGGACAGGAAGCTTTATATCCATGAGCGTCATGGATATGTTCCTGATATTTTTAATAAGATCGACAGCTTCACGGCCATCCCTGGCATGACATGTATGAATACCCCTTTTTTTCAGCAGTTCACGTATCAGCGTGTAGCTTATCTCATCATCTTCTGCAACGAGTATGCAGCTCCCGGAAGCCGGTTCATTCCCGGACTGAACGCTGCTCTTTTCAATGTTTGCGCTTACTTCTCCGGAAGGAACTGTGAAATAGAAAACCGAACCGGTTCCCGGCTCTGATTCGAGCCAGATACGGCCCCCAAGCATTTCTGCGTATGCCTTCGAGATTGCAAGGCCAAGCCCCACTCCTTCGTGGCTTTCAGCCTGGTCGCCCTGCCTGAACCGTTCGAAAATCTTCTCCTGCAATTCTTTCCTGATCCCTCTGCCGTTGTCCTTCACATAAAACAACAGGTCATTATTGTCGATCTTGCTTCCCAGCTCAATTGTACCGCTGTCGGGCGTGAATTTAAGCGCGTTTTTCAGAAGATTTGTGATTATCTGTGCAAGCTTTGTTTTATCTGTGTTGACTGTGTAATCCGCAGGCAGCTCCGCTTTTGACCTTAACTGGATTTTCTTGCTTCCGGCTTCAGGCCTGAAGAAAAGCATGAGCTCCCTGATGAGGGAAGGAACATTTGTGGTTTCCTTTCTTATCTCTGTCTGGCCAGCTTCAATCCTTGAAATGTCAATAAGGTCGTTAACTATATTAAGCATCCTTTTCCCGCTCGATCTTATTGCATCGACGTACATTTCCTGTGATTCCCCGGAAAGCTCCGGTGACCTCAGAAGCTCGGCGAAACCGAGAATGCCATTCATGGGAGTCCTGATCTCGTGACTCATATTTGCCATGAATACCGATTTGAGCCGGTCGCTTTCCTCTGCTTTCTCCTTGGCATTTTTAAGCTCGATCTCTGTTTCCTTGAGCTGTGTTATGTCAGTCATTGTCGTGAACACCTCATGCGGCTCAGATTCGTCACGGCGGAACTGAGGTATCGCGCTTACAAGGAGCCAGATAGTTTTTTCCGTCCTTGGCTTCCTCAGTCCCATCACTTTGTTGATCTGGGGAAGGCCCGAATTCAGCGCCGTAAGCACGGGATGTTTTTCTACAGGGGGAAATGGGCTGTCTTCTTTCAGGTTTACCCAGGGTCCGGGTTTGAAGAACTGGATTGCCTGCATTTCGTGCAATGAATAACCTGTAATTTTTTCGGAGGCGGAGTTGGCAGCAGTGATCCTTCCTGCAGTATCAATATATATTACTCCCTGGTCCATCGTCTCGAACAGATTACGGAACTTCCTTTCGCTTTCCCTGCTTCTCTGGATGTTGCGCCATTCACGAAAATTTCTCTTGACGACGTGGTTGATATTGCTGAAAGCTTCCTCGGATTTCACTATATAATCAATCGCTCCGGATTTGATCGCCTTTACTGCAATCTCCTCGTCACCATAGGATGTCATTATCAGGACAGGCCAGGGCTGGCTCTCCAGGTCACCCTTGAGCAGCGAGAGGGCGCTCCCGTCTGGAAGGTTGATATCTGCAATGACAAAGTCCGGAGTCCTGTCCCTGATTATCCTGTTGAATTCCTTGATTGAACCTGCGATCAGTATCCGGCAATCAAGCACAGGATCAAAGAGTGATCTCCTGATTGCATCGGCATGGGCCGGCTCATCTTCAAGGACAAGGATTGTCCGTGCAGTTGCGGTCAGTTGCATGGCGGATATTTATTCCAGACCGCCCAGTAGAATCCGAATGCTTCGATGAGGTTTGAAAATTTCTCATAGTCCATCGGTTTCACAAGGTAGCTGTTCACATTGTACTGGTATGCTTTGGAAATATCTGCTTCAGCCTGGGATGTTGTCAGCACAACAGTAGGAATACATTTTAGCTTGTCAACTGCCCTTATTCTTTCGAGCACTTCAAGACCATCGACCTTTGGAAGGCGCAGGTCAAGCAGGATCAGGTGAGGAGTGGGTGAGGTGTCGGGATCGCTGTACTTTCCCTGCCTGAACAGGTAATCGAGAGCTTCCTGCCCGTCCCACAGGTGGATCACCTTATTGCTGATGCGGTTTTTCTTGAAATTCCGCATTGTTATTTCAGCATGTGCCGGATCATCCTCGATGAACAGGATGACCAGTGGTTCTCCCTTACCGTTTAATATTTCCTCTTCATACATAACTGTGCCTATTTAATTAGCGTTGTTCCTTCAAGCTTGAAATAAAAAGTTGTGCCTTTACCCTCGCCTTCAGACTTGAACCAGATTGTTCCTCCGTGGACCTCCACAATCCTTTTAACCAGTGCAAGTCCTATGCCGGTTCCTTCTGTCTCAACATCCATTTTCTCGAAAAGCCCGAAAATTTTATGATGGTACCGTGGATCGATGCCTTTTCCATTATCGCTTACATACAATATTATTTCATCGTTCTCGTCAAGGTACGATCCCACATCTATGACCGGTTCAGGCTGGTTTCCCATAAATTTAGCCGCGTTATCGAGCAGGTTCTGATAAAGCTGAATGAATCTCTGCCCGTGACCATACAACATCACATCAGGGCCTGATGTTCTGACTTTTATATCTTTTTCCTTCAGCCTTCCTGCAACAAGGTCAGTTGCCGACCTGACTACCTCGCGCAGCGGTACTGATGCCTTTGGCTTCTCTTTCCTTCCGATCCTCGACAGCTCAAGAAGCTCATCAAGGAGCTTGCCCATCTTGTCGGCAGCATTCCTGATATAGTTCATGTCCCTGTCCTGCGCCTCTTTGTCGTCTGCCCCTATATCTTCCTCGAGGTACTTTGAAAATGACTTTATTGTTACGAGGGGGCTTTTAAGGTCGTGCGATACCGTGTATATAAATCTTGTGAGCTCCTCGTTTTTCTGTTTGATCTCGAGTTCGTTTCTCTTCTGCTCCGATATGTCTTCGCATACAATTGCAAACTGGCCGATTTTGGGAGAGATCACATTGATAATGAAGTGTTTTTTTGATTGCATCAGCGAAGCTTCGAATTTGAGAGGCTGTCTTGTCCGTGCAACATTAAAATATTCATCCCTCACGGGGAATCCCTTCGATTCATAGACTTCACGGGCAGGAGTTCCTTTCACAGGTCCCTTTCCCATGTCGAAATAATCCAGGAAAGCCGTGTTTGTATCTATGAAATGGAAACCTGAAGGCCGGTCATCTTCATACACAACTTCATGAAGGGCGACCCCTTCGGTGATATTCTCAAACAACAGCCTGAATTTTTCCTCGCTTTCCTTCAGGGCTTCCTCGGCAAGCTTTCTTTCGGTGATATCCTGTACTGCCCCTATCAGTCTTAGGGGTTTCCCGTTTTTGTCGAAGGATATCTCGGCATTCTCTATAACAATCCTTACCTCGCCGTCTTTACGTATGATCCTGTGTTCAACGGTGTACGGGTGCTTTTCATTCACTGCATTCTCAACTGCGGCCCTGACTTTTTCGCGGTCTTCAGGGTGGACGTTTTCATAAAAGAAAGCATTGGTGACCTCAACGGAGCCGGGTTCATAACCAAAGATCCTGTAAACCTGGTCAGACCAGTCGAGATGATTGGTGAATATTGATTCATGATCATGGAATTCGATTACCCAGGCTCCCAGGTTTGCCATCATTCCTGCCTGCTTGAGGATCGATTCACTTCTCATAAGAGCTTCATCAGCCCGCCTTCGTTCAGTAATGTCTTCGACGGTGCCTATTGAATGTACATGTTCGCCCTCTGAATTGTAAACACCCGATATTGTGACATGCACCCAAATTGGGGTGTTGTCCTTCTTGAGATATCTTTTCTCATAATCAATAATGTGCGATTCACCACCTGTGATTTTCCTGTTCGTTTCGACACTCAGCGGTTTGTCATCTTCAAATGTGATATCGTGGATGGTTTTTCCCAGCAGTTCTTCCCGCTTATATCCCAGGATATCGCAGATGCGTTCGTTCAGCTCGACAATCTGGTTCTGGCTGTTCACCTCGAGAATTCCAAGTGCAACATTTTCGAATAAGCTTCTAAGGCGCTGTTCATTTTTCCTGAGCGCTTCTTCCGACTGCTTTCTCTGGCGTAAATCTATGCCTATCCCGATCTGCAGACCGCTGGAGAGCCTGATATTTGCCCAGTTGCTGTCGATGAAGGTTCCGTCCCTGGCCAGTGGACGCAGTTCTTTCCACCCATGGAGGGATTTCATGAACTCTGCAACTTCCTGCCGGTAAACAGGGTCGGGATAAGCAACAGACATCAGGTCACGACCTTCAAAATCCGATTCCGTCCATCCAAGAACCTGCCTGAGCTCCCTGTTAAACCTGAAGTGTTTCATTTCAGGTTCGTAAATAGTGATCATCACCGGGATGTTGTCAACGATGCTCTCGAACAGTTCCCTTTCGCTTGCCAGCCTGTCCTCCATTTCCTTTCTCGGTGTGATGTCACTGAAGATGGAAGTGAATTCCCCCTCTTTCGGTGAATAGGCGTAAAGTGAGATGTATTTGTTGAATCTCTCATCAAAAAGGTCCTTGTTGAGCTCACCTCCTTCAAAAGCGATCTTTGCATACTCACCTATGAAGTCGAATGAAAAATTCCTGATGCCTGGGAACACCTGTGAAGCAGTTTTCCCTTCAATATCCTTGCTCAGGCCGGTTATCCTGGTATACGCGTCATTTATCTGCAATATCTGGTAATCAACGGGCTTGCCATATTCATCTGTTATGATCCGGCAGTGGGCCATTGCGAGTGTTGCATTGTTGAACAGCGAATCATACCTCAGCTCGCTTTCGTGCAGCTGTTCCGTCCTCTCGCGGATCTCAGAAAGATCCGTCATGGTGATCACGATATATTTTTTGCTGCCATCACGGTCATAGATGGGGACGGTATTGTAGCTTATATACCTTATTTTCCTGCTCCGGCTGGCCGGATTTACCACCTTCACCGTATAGTCACGGAAATAGTCACCCTGGAGGGCCCTGGACAGGGGCCATTCATCTTCCGGCACAACACCTCCTTCAGGATATTCAAGCGTGAAAACTTTCTGGAATTCCGTCAGGGAAGAGAGTTCTTCACCCTCATACCTGAAATCATGCATCCTCAGGGCTGCGTCATTTTCATAAAAAATGTTTCCCTTAAGGTCGCTTACGACAAATCCGGTACCGATGTTCGCTATAACAGCCTCGAGAATTCTCGGGTCAAGAGTTCCTTCCGGTTTCTTCCTTGTCTCAAGCTCCTTTCTTAAAACCTCAATTTCGTTTTTAAGCTGATTAATCTGGTCAGTCTCCATCTGAGATCGTCATAGGGTGAAATACCGGATCCGCCTTTATTGTTTATTAAAGTATTAAACATTTGCAAGGCTTAGTTTGTTTGCCTCATTCGCCGTTATTAATCTGGTACCTGAAGAGGGCATTCATTTCAGAAGAGCCATCGGGCATTTCATGCTTTTCGAGAATGTATACCCTGCCTCCCTGCTCAAAAACCTTTTTAGCGGCAAGATTCATCAGCGAGACATTAGCCGAATTACGATCTTCCTGGATTGATATGCCTCCGTTCGACGGATCGTAAACTCCATAGATATCCGTGTCCTTCTCAATAAAAAGGGTCCCGATTTTGCCTTCCAGCGCTGCAGGAATTATTTCTCTCATGTTGGATGATGATTTTCCTCTTTCGATAGCGATAAGGTATTTTTCTTTTTTCCCCTTCAATTCCTGTGCGAAATGCGGCCCCATGATCTCCCATGCCTTTCCGTGAAGTTGCCGAAGGTCAAGGCCAACAGGATTGGTAGAAATAAATCCGGGATAAAGGTTCTTATGTGTGTTTGCCTCCCTGTAAACAGGATAATAATAATCCAGGCAGCAAAGAAGCAAAGGCGGTTCCTGGAAATCATGGAGCATCGACATGATACCCCTGTCAATCTCCCTGAAGAAAAGCAGCAGTTCATTCTTGTCCTTTGCTTCGCTTTCACCGTGTCCATGGAATGATCCGGGCCTGTTGCTGCCCCATTGAGCCCTGTTCTGCTGCTGTTTTTGCTCGTGATCGTATCCGGCTACATCCTCCAGCCTCGAAGGAATGGCGTCTTTCATGTCTATCTCCGTGAGACCATACTTGTTTCCTTCATAAAATTTCACCTCGTCTTTCCTGAGGGTGAGCAGGTAAAACAAACCTGTATCGTTGAAGAGCGGAAGGAGCGGAAGAATATAAAATTCGCTCGAAAGATAATTGAAAGGTTCAAAGCTTACCGGAACCGTGTATTTTTCAAATACATCATCAGAGACAAATACGGCAAGGCCTTCAGCCTGGTGTCTCCAGAAATCTG
>DATGWQ010000358.1:0-1652 GCA_035299385.1 Bacteroidales bacterium
CCCCGGCTGGCCGGAATGCACGAGCAACCGGTAAGGTACACCCGCTCAGGCGAGCGGGGTCTATCGATCCAGTGGACTCTGGGAGACGACTCCGTGTTGACCCTGCTGGGGAATTACGGCGCGGTTCCGCTGGAAGGACTGCAACGGCCGGAAGGCGTGGTGCTCTGTGCCCAGCCCGGCGAAGCGGACGAGGCGCTGAGCCAGGGCGGGCTGCCGCCGTGGTCGGTGGTGTGGGTGCTGAAGACGCTTGTTTAATGTCACAGGACAAACAATAAAGACCGGTACAGATATTGCTTTCAACAAATTTAGTTGTTTACATGGTAACTCATATTCACCGTGAGATGAAGACGAGTAACCCGCCATGCCAACCACTGATCCGCTTAACCCGGTGGAGCATCCGACGGTCTTCCAGAAACTGTTGGAACCCGTCGAGCGCTTTGTCCAGGAGCAAAGCCAACAGCGGCCGAAACACCCCAAGGAAAAGTATACGTATGAAGCTTTTTTTCGGCTGTTGATTTACTACTTTGTCAGCGGCTCGAAGAGCCTGAAACGGCTGATTAACACGCAACTCAACCTGGGCCTGTTGCCGGCGGCACTGGGGTTGCAGCCCGTGCCGTACAGCACCTGTCAAGAGGCGTTCGAACGCTTCTCGCCGCGCCTGTTTCAGGCCGTGTTCCAACACCTGCTCAGCACCGTCTCTTTCAAGGCGATTCCTGAACTGGCTAGCTTCGGCACGGTGTGTTGCATCGACGGATCGCTGTTCCCCGTCATCAGTTCCATGCGCTGGGCCGCCTACACCACCCACCACCAAGCGCTAAAACCGCATCTGTGCTTTGAGCTCAACCGCATGATTCCCGTCGACTTTTGGGTCGGCAGTGGCCACTCCAGTGAACCGCAGGCGTTACGTCGCCTGCTCGTCGCTGGCGTGACCGACATCGCTGACCGAGGATACCTGTCGTTTCAACTGTGCTATGACATCTGCCAGGCGCAAGCCCACTTTCTGTTGCGGACCAAGACGAACCTGTGCTTCACCGTCGTGGAGTCGTGCTCGGTGGTGCTGCCGGCGGCGGCCCAAGGGTTGTTTCAAACGGTCACCGACGAGTTGATCCGCTACAACCATGATCCCCACGGCGCCCGCTATCGCTTGGTGCGCGTGGTCATCTATCACGAAACCTACTTCTTGCTCACCGATCGCCAGGACTTGACCACCTTTCAAATCATCTTACTGTATGCCTATCGCTGGCAAGTGGAACTGTTGTTTCGATTTTTGAAACGGACCCTGAGCGGGATTCACCTCATTCGCCAGGACCAGCGCGGCGTCACGATCCAATTTTACGCCCTGATGATTACCGCGTTATTGGAACTGCACCTGAAGCAACTGGTGTTGGATCAGCACGCGAGCCAGGAGCTTCAAGACGGGTTTAAGCGGTCTCACCCGCATGCCCCGAAGGCCCCTCCCAAGACGCCACGACGGAGTCGAATCAAAGGGGTTGAATTTGTCACTTGGCTTAACCAAAAACTCCAGAAATACTGGAAGATTGGCATTCACTGGCTAACGGCTTTGCGAGATCTGTTGGTCTGCCCTTTTGATGAAAAGGCCATCGGGATCTTGAGTACATTGTAGAAAGCAAAATATGTTCCAGTCTTTATTG
>DATGWQ010000359.1:0-8915 GCA_035299385.1 Bacteroidales bacterium
ATCTATAAGGCGACAACAGAGGTCAGAGCCGCAGTGGTCACATCGATTGCAACGACGATAGTCAGCTTCCTTCCGGTGTTCGCAATGCAGGCACAGGAAGGCAAGTTGTTTCACCCTCTTGCCTGGACCAAAACATTTGCACTTATTTCAGCTTTTATCCTGGGCATTGTAGTACTTCCGACACTGGTTCACATATTCTTTAATATATCTTTTGATAAAAGAAGAATAAAGACAGTCTGGAACAGCATCCTTATCGGAGCAGGCGTGATACTTGCCATAGCCTGGCATGCACCTGTCGCTCTCATTCTGACGTTTGTGGGAATAAATAACCTCCTTGCTTACAGGTGGCCAGAAGGAAAAAAGGAATATCCGAATTATATAAATATCCTGATCACGGTCCTGTTTGCCACCTGGTATCTTGCAGCCGAATGGCTTCCGCTGGGGGCACACAAAAGCATATTCTCAAACTTCCTTTTTGTGGCTGGCATAGTTGGTTTCATTCTCCTGGCCCTGATGTCAATGGTTCACTATTATGAACAGATACTCAGGTGGGCACTGGCGAACAAATGGAAATTCCTGCTCATACCCGCAGTCACATTGTTTTTTGGGATGCTGGTATGGATTGGCTTTGGAAGGGTGTTCGGCTTTGCTGCGAAAACAGCTGAAGGACTCGGCTGGAAATCTTTCAGGGAAACAGCCGGCTGGCAGGCAGGCGTCACGAAATTTCCCGGTACTGGCAAGGAATTCATGCCTTCACTGAATGAAGGATCATTCCTGCTGATGCCCACCAGCATGCCCCACTCGAGCATAGTGAAAAATCTTGAATACATTGAATTGCTCGACAAACGTTTATCTGCAATTCCCGAGGTCGAGATAGCAGTAGGCAAATGGGGCCGTGTCAATTCGGCTCTCGACCCGGCGCCTGTACAGATGTTTGAAAACACAATCAATTACAGGCCCGAGTACATCCTCGACCAGAATGGCCACAGGATGCAGTTCAGGGTGGACAGGAAAGGTAATTACGTGCTCAGGGACGGGTCGCTTTACAGTCCCGGCAGCCAGAAATTCAGGGTTATTCCTGTTGACAGCCTTATACCCGAACGTAACGGAGAGTATTTCCGCCAGTGGAGGCCGGAGATCAAACATCCTTCTGATATCTGGAACGAGATCGTGAAGGTCACCAATATACCGGGCCTGACCTCCGCTCCGAAACTTCAACCCATAGAGACAAGGCTTGTAATGCTTTCCACGGGTATGCGTGCCCCAATGGGACTGAAGGTTTACGGCCCTGATCTAAATTCAATTGAAGAAGCCGGGATGATGTTCGAGCGCGCTTTGAAAGAAGTGCCTTCTGTGAATTCATCCTCGGTATTCTATGACAGGGCTGTTGGCGCACCTTATCTCGAAATAAATCTCAACCGTGAGGCAATGGCCCGCTATGGGATGACTGTAAGTGAAGTACAGGAGATAATACAGGTCGCAATCGGCGGCATGGCCCTGACAACCTCTGTTGAGGGGCGGGAAAGATTCCCCATCAGGGTCCGTTATGCAAGAGAGCTCCGCGATAATCCCGAGGATCTTGGCAAGGTATTGGTTCCGGCGATGAACGGAGCACAGATCCCGTTGAATGAAGTCGCGGATATACAATACACAAGAGGGGCACAGATGATACGCAGCGAAAACACATTTCTTGTGGGGTATGTAATCTTTGACAAGGTTCCGGAAAAGGCCGAAGTGGATGTGGTTATCCAGGCGGATAAGATATTGAAAAACAAGATCAGCTCAGGCGAAATTACACTTCCGGCAGGGGTCACTTATAAATTCGCAGGTAATTATGAGAATCAGCTGAGGGCAACCAGGAGGCTTGCTGTCGTTATACCAGTCAGTCTCATGGTCATACTTCTGCTGTTGTATTTCCAGTTTAAGACAGTTACAGCTTCATTTATACACTTCTCCGGAGTGTTCGTGGCATTCTCGGGAGGATTCATAATGTTGTGGCTGTATGGTCAGGACTGGTTCATGAATTTTTCGGTAGCAGGCACCAATCTAAGAGATATGTTCCAGATGCATCCGATAAACCTAAGCGTTGCGGTATGGGTTGGTTTCATTGCCCTGTTTGGAATTGCCACCAACGACGGGGTTATAATGGGGACATACATCCACCAGGTTTTCGAGGACAGGCATCCTGCCAGTGTGCATGATGTGAGGGAGGCAGTTATTGCAGCAGGCAAAAAGAGAGTGCGTCCTGCAATGATGACCACCGCAGTGGCCGTGATAGCTCTTCTTCCGGTGCTTTCGTCAACAGGGAAAGGAGCTGACATAATGGTGCCAATGGCCATTCCAACATTTGGCGGAATGGTCATCCAGGTAATGACCGTGTTTGTTGTTCCCCTGTTCCAGGCGATCTGGAGGGAAAATGCTGTGAAAAAACAGGAAAGGAGGAAAGAAAATGAAGCTTAAAAACGTACTGCACGCAAATTCGCAGAGGCTACCCCGTACCCCCAGGGGGGCGCGCATGGCTAAAGTCTCCCCTGGGGGATTTAGGGTCAAATTAAAGTTGGGAATAACTGTTTTTCTACTCCTCCTCAGCTTTAGTGCTTTTTCCCAGCAGGATTCTCTAATGAACTATCTCGAACTCGCAGCAAAGAACAGCCCTGCTGTCCGGCAGAAGTTTTATGAATACCAGGCAGCTCTCCAGAAGGTTCCGCAGGCGGGTGCGTTGCAGGACCCTGAGCTGAGCCTCGGGGTGTTCCTGAAGCCTATGGAGCTTGTAGAGGGAAGACAGGTGAGTGACATCACCCTGATGCAGATGTTCCCGTGGTTCGGTGTTCTCAGGAATGCAAAGGATGAGATGAGCCTCATGGCCAATGCAAAATTCGAGGAATTCCGGGATTCAAAGCTGCAGGTTTATTATGATGTTCAGAGGACCTGGTATGACTTGTTTAAGCTGAGAGAAAATATCCAGATCTCGGAAAAGAATGTCGGGATACTTAAATCTATTGAAAATCTTGCCCTGATCCGCTACAAAACAGCGCCTTCCGGCAGTACGGCAAGCGGACCCCAGCCGGTGCGGCCCTCCGCAGGATCCTCCGCTGCACAAAGCGGAGCCTCAGGCAGAATGTCAGGGATGCCGGGAAGTGCCGGCAGCAGCACTGTACAATCCAACCCGCAATCCTCCATGCAAAGCGGTGGTTCCATGGGAGGTCCAGGAACCGGCACCAGCCTTGCTGATCTTTACAGGATAACGATTGAAATCTCTGACCTGGAGAATAGCATTGCATTGCTGCACGATCAGGAAAGATCCGTTATTGCAGGATTCAACAGTCTTCTTAACCGGCCTTCACTATCACCGGTCTATTCGGCAGATACGCTGGTGACCGATACACTGAAGTTGTCCCTGCCTGCGGTCGCAGATTCCATAAGGAAAAGCAATCCCATGCTTGGGATGATCGAGTATGAAAGGAAGTCTTATGAAGCGCGGCAGAAAATGGTCAAAGCAATGGGTTATCCCATGGTGGGGCTGGGACTGAACTATTCAGTTATAAGCAAAAGCGAGGCCTCAATGTCTCCGGATATGAATGGAAAAGACATGTTGATGCCGATGGTGAGGATGACTCTTCCCATTTATAGGAAGAAGTACAGGGCGATGCAGAAGGAAGCTGAACTTATGAGCCGGTCGAGCAATGAAAACTTTGCTGCAACCAGCAACAACCTGCAGACACAATATTACCAGGCAGTTCAGCAGTATGAGGATGCCCGAAGAAGGATCACTCTCTACGATGAGCAGTATCAGCTTGCATCGAAATCTCTCGAGCTGGTAGTCAAGAGCTATTCTGCATCCGGCTCTGATCTTACAGATGTGCTCAGGGTCAGGCAGCAAACGCTTGATTATGAACTCAGCAAAATTCAGGCAGCAGCAGATTTAAATACGGCGACAGCCCTGATAAAAAGGCTTATGGCATCATCAGAAATTGAATAAGGACTAACAGGAAAAGAAATGAAACGCAACAGATTTTTATCAAATAAACGCAACAGATTTTTATCGAATATATATTTTAAGTACAGTATCATACTATTGGCAGGACTATTCCTCGGATGGCTGTTCTTTCACAGATCAGGTGGCAATGCAGGTGAAAATACAACTGCTGTGAGTGAAGCTGATAACCACGAGGAAGAGGGAACAATATGGACGTGCGCAATGCACCCGCAAATAAGAATGGACAAGCCGGGTAAATGCCCGATTTGCGGCATGGACCTGATCCCTCTTTCACAGAGCGGCAATGCCTCTTTCGATCCTGATGCAATCCACCTCAGCGATGAAGCCATGGCCCTTGCAAATGTGCAGACAACTGTTGTTTCGAGAGGCAGACAGTCAAAGGAAGTCAGGCTTTACGGAAAAGTACAGGCTGATGAAAGGTCGCTGCAGAGCCAGGTTTCTCACGTATCCGGAAGAATTGAGAAGATGTACGTGAATTTTACGGGTGAAAATGTGAGAGCCGGTCAGCCCCTGGCTGAAATTTATTCGCCTGACCTCGTTACTTCCCAGCAGGAGTTGTTACAGACAGCAGAAACAAAGAAGATCCAGCCTGAACTGTATGAAGCTTCGAAGGAAAGGCTTCGTCAGTGGAAGCTTTCTGATGACCAGATCAATGCCATCGAATCATCGGGGAAGGTGGTGACCAACTTCAAGGTGCTTTCAACAACTTCAGGGACCGTTACATCGAGACTGGTCAATGAAGGCGATCATGTAGGTGAGGGTACAGTGCTTCTCACCGTTGCCGATCTTTCAAAAGTCTGGCTCATGTTCGATGCCTATGAGAGCGACCTTCCCTTCCTGTCTAAAGGAAAGCAGGTGACTTTTACCCTCAAGTCATTTCCCGGGAAAGAATTCAAAGGAACAATTTCTTTCATCGATCCTGTTATTGACCCGGCAACAAGGGTTGCAAGGGTAAGAGTGGAATACGATAACAGGAACGGCGAGCTCAAACCCGAGATGTTTGCGACCGGTGTGATCTCAGCGAGCCTCCCCGGCTACAATGATGCCATATCTGTTCCTTCCTCGGCCGTTCTCTGGACAGGTAAAAGATCTGTTGTCTACGTAAAGCAGGCGGAGGGCAAGGATAATCTGTTCAAAATGCGTGAAATTGAACTTGGTCCCGCCCTGGGCGACAGCTATGTTGTCGTAAGCGGATTAAAAGAAGGCGAGGAAATTGTAACAAACGGCACCTTCAGCGTGGATGCGTCCGCCCAGCTTGAAGGAAAACCAAGCATGATGAATCCCCATGGTGGTGTGAAAGCTTCCTCAATGCCGGGAATGGTCATGCCGGGTGACGAAAATCGCGGTGAGTCAAGATCTGCGGCAGACACCAGCATGGCCGGAATGGATATGTCCAAACAGCAACAGCTAAAGAAAATGGACATCAGCATGGATTTTACAATGCAGCTGAACAAGGTCTTTGATCAGTACATTCTTCTGAAAAATGCGCTTGTGGACAGTGATCAGGCAAAAGCCTCAAAGGCTGCCGGAAAACTGAAGAAATCACTTGCTGATGTGGATATGAAATTGCTTAGCGGTGATGCACATACCAGTTGGATGTCAATCTCTGGTAAAATAAGTAAAATGGCTGATGCAATAAGTTCTTCCGGCAAAATAGATGCACAGAGGTTATCATTTGCGGACCTTAGCGATAAGATTTATACTGCCGTAAAAACCTTTGGCCTGATGGGGAAGACCGCTTATTACCAGTTTTGCCCCATGGCCAGGGATGGCAAAGGCGCATACTGGCTCAGTGAACTGAATGAAATAAGAAATCCTTATTACGGCGAATCAATGCTTACATGCGGAGAGACGCGTGAAACACTCAAATAATAATTTAAATTTGAAGCTTTGGCATCCGGGAAGTTAATCTACAGATTTTAGATATGCGGTGCAATGTTAATCTGGCAGAAGCTGATTTAAACAGGTATGCCAGCCAGATACGTCTGAAAGAACTGGGCATTGAAGGTCAGAGAAGATTGAAATCATCTTCAGTGCTGGTGGTGGGAGCAGGGGCCCTTGGTTCCGCTGTTCTGCAATACCTCGCAGCTGCCGGGGTTGGCCTGATAGGTATTCTCGACAATGACTGGGTGGATGAGACTAATCTTAACCGGCAGGTCCTTTATTCAGCAAAAGACGTTAACAAGCCTAAGCCGCTTGCCGCGCGTGACAGGCTGAAGCTTCTTAACAGTGAGATCGTGTATAAGATCCATTTTATAAGGCTCGACAGGACAATTGCCCTCAAAGTCATAAGGGAATATGACATTGTTGTCGACTGCACCGATAATTTCGCAACGAGGTATGTCATAAATGATGCCTGCACCATTTTGAATAAACCCTGGGTTTATGGTGCAATACTCAGGTTTTCAGGCCAGGTGATCGTACTGAATTACAATGATGGACCAACCCTCAGGTGCATTTTTCCTGATCAGCCGCATTCAATTGAGATTCCGACCTGCAACGAGCTGGGTATAATCGGGACTGTGGCAGGAATGACTGGCACCATCCAGGCCAATGAGGTGATTAAGATGATTACAGGTTCGGGAGAAGTGCTTTCCGGCAGGATGCTTACTGTGGATATGCTCGATTTCAACATGACAACGACATCATTTGAGAGAAGACCGGACGCGAAATTGGAGGAGATGGGGAATTATCCGGATGATGATCCCGGGCAGGAAAAAGTCAATGAGATTTCATCCGGCATGCTAAGGCAGATGCTTGCCGAGAATCCGGATATCCCTGTAATTGACCTCAGGGACCCGAACGATTATTCAGATATAGGCTTCAGGACCATAAAAGTGCTTCACTATGAGGTCAGCGATTCCATGCACCTTTTCTCAGGGAAAGACCAGGTTGTTTTTCATTGCAGGTCCGGGAGCCGGAGTGCAAGTGTGATCAACTACCTGAAAAAAGTACACAATGCAGGGTTTCAGATGTACAGCCTGATCATCTGAAAGAATTATTTATGATATAAGTAATTATAAGAGTTCGTCCCGGAAAATATTGGATACATTTCGCACTTCAAAACTGCAATTATGGAATCAAAACTGACGGCTCTCAGAGAGCTCCTCGGAAGATATAAAAGCGCTGCGATTGCATTTTCAGGCGGTGTCGACAGTACATTGCTTGCAAGGGTCGCAAGGGATATATACGGAGAGAATCTTCTTCTTGTAACGGCCACAAGCAGTACCTATCCCTTTTATGAGCTCGAAGAGGCCAAATCACTTGCAACGATGATGGGGATCCGTCACACGATCATCGTTTCAGAGGAGCTTGAGATACCGGGTTATTCGGACAATCCTCCCGACCGGTGTTACTATTGTAAAGCTGAGCTTTTTGGCAAAATAAAATATATTGCTGAAAAGGAAGGTTACGAGGCTGTCTTTGACGGAAGCAATGCAGAAGACCTGAAAGATTTCAGGCCTGGAATGAAGGCAAAAAAGGAAAAAGGAGTGATGTCACCCCTGGCGGAAACCGGTTTTACCAAGAGTGAGATCAGGAAGCTTTCTTTGCAATATGAACTGCCAACTTCAGGGAAGCAATCCTATGCATGCCTTGCTTCCAGGTTCCCATATGGTGAAAAGATTACGAAAGGCAAGCTCGACCGTCTGGCACTGGCAGAGTTTGAGCTGAGAAAATTGGGTTTCACTCAATTCCGCATCAGGAGTCATGAGAATATGGCAAGGCTGGAATTCATACCCGCCGAGATGGACAAAGGGTGGGAAAAACGTAATGTCATCAATGAGATATGCAGGAATGCGGGATTCAATTATGTCACGATAGATCTCACAGGTTACCGGACCGGGGCGATGAATGAAGTGCTCCCTGATTCGGTCAAAAGAGGATTGAGTTAAGGTCCTGAATAAGAAATCCCGGCGGAAACCGCCGGGACCCCTTTCACCACTAAACCTAACCTAAACCAACCTTTTATACCTGACTGACTTTCTTACCTGTAAAATTTATAATTGAAAGTGCTTTGGGCGGGCTTCCCGTCAGCATTCAGACTTACAGCATTCACGCTTACCGTGAGCTGATATTCACCTGTCTCAGTAAATGCCACCGATCCGCCGTACTGATCGCTTTTCGGGTCAAGGTCCACAGATTGCTTCTTACCCGAGGGTGAAACCAGAAGCAGCCTGACGACTTCATCCGGGATTATATTCCCGTCTTTATCTTCAACCTCCACAAGCACATTATGAGTGTCATTGATATCATCATTATCAGCTTTGGCATCAACGTTTCCAAGGTCCCTTATGATTGACATGATCCAGACTTTCATCAGGACTCCTCCGTCAGAACCTTCGAAAACAGGTTTTGCTATGACATCGGGCAGACCGGACATTTTCATCATCTGGGCTTTTGTACCGGCATTCACAAAAATCGTGAGCGCAAGTACTGATAATAATATTGATAATCTTGTTTTCATATTTAATTTCCTTTGCAAAGATGGTTTACGAGGCATTTAAAACTTTTACACAATTGCAATAATGATTTGCATAATTTGACATCACTGCAGGACGAACAATAAAGATTACAGGATTGTTAGCTGTGAAACGAAAATTAACCAGTTCAGAGTTGCAACTTAATTCATTCTTAATTAATCTTTTATTGTAAATTTCGACCTTGATACATATATAAAATAATGCAGCATAAATATTCAGTTACCGGCATGAGTTGTAAAAACTGCCGGGCTCATGTTGAGGAAGTTCTGAAAAATGTTGATGGAATAACAACCGCAACTGTCGATCTCGAAAAGGCTGAGGCTTTTGTGGAAATGGATCAGCACGTCCCG
This sequence comes from Bacteroidales bacterium, assembly GCA_035299385.1. Lineage (GTDB taxonomy): Bacteria > Bacteroidota > Bacteroidia > Bacteroidales > VadinHA17 > LD21. The sequence goes on from DATGWQ010000359.1 coordinate 8,829, forward strand.
CTTGAAAAGCTCCAGGAAGCGCTCAGGAAAGATGGCGGACGGTATAGTATTTTCCCATACGGGAAGGTACCCCATGAGCATTTACAT
>DATGWQ010000360.1:0-5918 GCA_035299385.1 Bacteroidales bacterium
GGGCAGATGCTTGAGCTTAACGATGAACGCATTATGTCCGTGATGATGCCCTGCAGGATATCCGTCTATGAAAAAAATGACGGCAAGGTGCACGTTGCTCTTCTGAATGTAGAGTCAATGGCTGCCGGATTGCCTTTGCATGTGGCTGAAGTGATGAAACAGGCGTCGGACGATACTTTCGAGCTTATAAAAATTGTCAGCGAAAATTAATCATTGAACCTGGTTGAAAGAATTTTGCGGATCGGCGCAATTTCACCGTGATTCTGTGCAGCCATTTCCTCGAGCGCATGCCTGATCTTTGATTTGAAGTTCCAGCAGGTCATCTGCCTTAAGGAAAGCCGGCGCGCATATTCATATGTTGAAAGATCCTCCTTACCGCGGCAGACGTTATAGGCGATGTAAAAAGCTTTGCTTACAGGGAACTTGCAGTTATGAAATATCGTCCCGACAGCAGCGGATTCTTCAGCTTTGCACTTTGTACATCTCCTGGAATGTGGAGTTTTACCGGGACAATAATTTGTGTTCCCGCATTTTCTGCAACTGAATCCGTCTTCCCATTTGAGCTCCGCAAGGAACTCATAGCATTTTTCATCACTGCCGAAAAGCTCCTGCAACTGTGCTTCGGTAAGTTCCTTTTTAAATATACGGCTCATAATCAAATATTTCAGGCACAAAGATATAAAATCACAGTGATAATAAAAAGATTTAAGTGATATTATTGCGATTTATAATATAATTCTTTTTATATTTGCATCGATATATTTAAATATGTTCATATATGCAGAATGATTGCGAAGTGAAGCCAAAACCCAAAACTATTAGAGAGTTCTTCAGATCATCATATTTCTGGAAACCCTTTTTAAGCATTGTCATAGGCGGACTGGCCGGATTCCTTTACTACTACTTTGTGGGATGTACTTCCGGAACCTGTCCCATTACAAGCCAGCCGTTGCCCAGTATCATCACCGGAGGTGTTTTCGGTTTCCTGTTCACAAGCTCACCTTGTGTCAAATGCAATTCGTAAGGATAGATGGAGTATAAAGAAATAAATAAAAGGTATACCGAACTGGCAGAAAAATCATGCTGCCTTTCATGCGGTGGTGCAATCAAATTTGCTGATGTAAAGCCCGGCGATATCTGTGTTGATCTTGGCAGCGGCAGGGGAACTGACGCATTAAGGCTTGCCGAAAAGACCGGTTCCGGCGGATTCGTCTATGGAATCGATATCTCCGATGGGATGATTAAAAAATCGATGGAAACAGCAAAAAAGCTCGGAGTGGAAAATGTGAATTTTCTGACATGCACCCTTGAGAAACTCGGACTTAAAGACAGCATTTGCGACGTTGTAATCTCAAATTGCACGATAAATCATTCCATTGACAAGCAGTCAGTCTGGAATGAGATCCACAGGATTCTGAAAAACGGCGGAAGATTTTTCATTAGCGATATATATTCGATGCAGCCTGTTCCCGATGAATACAGGAATGATCCTGTTGCCGTATCAGAATGCTGGGCGGGTGCTGTGACCCGTGATGAATATTTAATTCACCTGGAAAAGGCGGGATTCGATTCTGTGAATATCATTGAGGAATCAACCCCATATGATAAAGGTAAAATAAGGGTTGCAAGCTGGACAGTGACCGGCATTAAAAATCAGTCGAATTAAAAAGATACAGTTATGAAAAAAATAATGATATCAGGATTATTTGCAAGTATGCTTCTTATTGGCGGCAGTAATCTGTTTTCAGCGAACTTAACGGGAGATCCTCCCGCGAAGGCCTCTATCGTCCATCTCAATGAGGAGGCATTTAAAAAGATGGTCTTCGACTATGACAGGAACAAGGAATGGAAGTATGAAGGCAATATGCCGGCCATCATCGATTTTTATGCCGATTGGTGCGCTCCCTGCCGCCAGCTTTCCCCTGTTGTGGAGGAACTGGCAAAAGAATATTCCGGTAAAATCATCGTTTACAAGGTTGATACTGAAAAAGAAAGCAGGCTTGCGGAAAGAATCGGCATAACCGCCCTTCCTACATTATTGTTTATACCGGCAAAAGGCAAACCCCAGGTAAGCATGGGAGTATTGCCAAAATCTTCGCTGGTCAAAGCGATAAATGATGTTTTACTTGTGAAATGAAGCTATTTTTCTTAACTTTAATTATAATAACTATTCATGAAAAGCCTTATTAAAAAGAAAGACAGGAAGAGTGACGCCAAAACTGCCCAGTGCTGCGCAAAAACTTCCAGGACAGTGGCAGGCTGTCACGATTGATCCGGCAAACAGTATTGAGCGGAGCCTTCACGGCTTCGCTTATTTTTTTTTCTCACAACATTAATCTTAACATGAGTCTGAAATTATCAGTTCATAATATATTCTCTGAAATCAGGGATTCGGACAAATATTTTATTGTCAATCTGCTCAGCGGCAATGCAGATTTACTTGAAAAAGATGAGGCACAACAGATTATTGACATAAAGAATACAGGAAACTACAATGAAAAATCTGAATTTGTAAACGATCTAATTTCAAAGGGTTACCTTGTTGATCCTGTAACGGAGAAGTCGCTTTTCAGGCAAAAATATATTGACTTCATAGATAATCGTGCCGGCGATGAAGTGCAGATCTTCTTTGTTACAAATTACAGCTGCAATTTTTCTTGCAGTTATTGCTACCAGGATCAGTACAAAAATCCGTCTTACAAGCTTAACAGGGAAGTGATCGACGCATTTTTCAGTTATATCGGCAAGGCATTCGGCGGCAGAAAGAAATACATAACAGTTTTCGGCGGCGAACCTCTCCTTCCCGGCGCGGACCAGAAAGCACATATTGAATACCTTATCAGTAAGGCAAACGAGGTTAATCTCGATATCTGTCTTGTAACCAACGGCTATACGCTCTCCGAATATATTCCTGTTCTCCGGAAAGGAAGGATCCGCGAGGTGCAGGTAACCCTCGACGGAACTGCCCCGGTACATGACAGGCGGAGGCACCTGAGAAACGGCGGTGCTACTTTCGAAAAAATCGTGGAAGGGATCGATGCATGTCTGGCTAACAACTTCCCGGTGAACCTGAGAATGGTAACGGACAGGGAAAATGTGGAAAACCTTCCTGAGCTGGCAAAATTTGCAGCTGACAGAGGCTGGACAGGCAACAAATTATTCAAAACCCAGGTAGGCAGGAATTATGAGCTCCACCACTGCCAGTCAAGCCCTGACCAGCTATTCAGCAGGATTTCACTTTATGAAACAATCACCGGAATAATAAAGAGCCATCCCGAAGTCCTGGATTTCTACAAACCGGCCTACTCGGCAACAAAATTCCTGTCAGAAAATGGTTCACTTCCCGACCCCCTTTTTGATTCATGTCCCGCATGCAAAACCGAATGGGCATTTGATTATACCGGGAAAATTTATCCCTGCACGGCAACTGTCGGCAAAGAAGATGAATGCCTCGGGACATTTTATCCGCAGGTCAGCCTTGATGAGAACAAATCTTTTGAATGGGAAAACAGGGATGTTATCTCAGTCAGGGAATGCAATGAGTGCAATCTGAAGCTTGCATGCGGCGGGGGCTGCGGATCGGTGGCAAAAAACCTGTCCGGAAAAATATGCTCGCCTGATTGCCGGCCGGTAAAGGAACTTATGGAACTTGGATTCTCTGTATATTTTGATACCAACGGGACCCAATAGAGAAAAGCCCTGTCATCACGAACTCACCCCTGCCCCTTCTCTAAAATCAAAAAAGTGATATTATTGCGATTTATTTAGTGATACTATTGCGATTTATTCATTTTTTATATTATCTTTGCACCGGATTAAATATTAAATAGTTCAATCTTAAAAGCGAGAAATATGGAAAACACAATCAACCAGGTTGTACATCTTACAACACAGGAGTTCAAAGACAAAGTATTCAACTATGAAGATTCACAGGAATGGAAATATTCCGGCACCCTTCCCGCTATCATCGATTTCTATGCTGACTGGTGCGGGCCATGCAAGATGGTGGCGCCTGTTCTCGAGGAGCTTGCAAAAGAGTATTCGGGGCAGATAGTCGTATATAAAGTTGACACTGAGAACGAACAGGAACTTGCATCAGTATTCGGGATACAGAGCATACCCACATTGCTGTTCATCCCGAAAGATGGTCAGCCACAGGCTGCTATGGGCGCTTTGCCAAAGCATACTTTCGAAAAAGTGATCAAGGACGTCCTTCTTAATAACTAATCTTCTTAAATTCATATTAATAAAGAGTATGAAAGAGATAACTTCTGCTGAATTCGACCGGGAAGTACTCAATGCCGGTAAGGTGATCCTTGATTTCTATTCAACGGAATGCCCGCCATGCGACGCACTTGCCTCAAAATTCGAAAATCTTGCAGGTTTTTACGGTGACGATGTGAAGTTCCTGAAAATATACCGCCAGGGAAACAGGGAACTGGCAGAAAAGCTTGATGTGAAGTCTTCCCCTACCCTGCTCTTTTTTGATGAAGGAAAAGAAGTGAGCAACAGGCTTGCAGGTGCAATAAAAAGAAGTGACATCATCAGCAGGCTGGAAAAAATGGTTTCTCCCATGAGGGTCCGGGAGATCAGAAGCAAGATCAGGCCCACTGTATCTGAGTATGACGTAATAGTCCTGGGCGGTGGCCCCGGCGGACTCACTGCCGGATTATACCTTTGCCAGTCAAAAATCAATACTGTACTTGTAGATGTTTCACTTCCCGGCGGCCAGGTCTCCACAACTCATGAAGTTTCGAATTATCCAGGGTTTATTCAGCCACAGGCGGGGTATATGCTTTCGCACAGCATGAGCGAACAGACAAAGAAATGCGGCACTGTATACAAGGTGGCAGTCGACATCACCAAAGTCGACCTCGAGAAAAAAGAGGTCGTGATCGATGAATATGAAACGATCAAAGCCAGGAAAATAATCATCGCAACGGGCACCAAACCTAATTCCACCGGATCTGAAGGTGAGAAGGAACTTAGAGGAAAAGGTATATCCTACTGCGCCACCTGTGATGCAAAATTCTTCGATAACAGGGAAGTCGTTGTAATAGGAGGCGGAAACTCGGCAGTCGAGGAATCAGATTTTATCAGCCGTTTCGCGAGCAAGATCACCATGGTGCATCAGCTTGGCCAGTTCACAGCCAACAGGAAAGCTGTCGACAAGCTTCTTTCAAATGAGAAGGTCAGTGTTCTGTTCAATTCAGAGCCGCGGTCGTTCACGAGAAACGGTAATAAAATTGAAACGGAAGTTGAAAACCTTGTCACAGGTGAACGTACAAAACTCACAAGTGACGGAGTTTTTGTCTTCATCGGCATGAAACCCAACATTGACCTGTTCAGGGAAAAGCTCACTCTTGACAAATGGGGGTATATAGCAACAGATGAAGACAGGCAGACAAACATACCGGGAGTTTACGCCGTTGGTGATGTGATCAGCAAGAAATACCGGCAGATCACAACTGCCGTTGCGGATGGTACCATAGCTGCAATGGCCATAGCAAAAGAGCTTTCTTAAACTTTAAAATATTATGCTGAAAAATATTGGTTCACCTGACAGAATTATCAGGATACTGATCGCTGTCGCAATCGCAGTTTTGTATTTCACAAATGTAATTACAGGAACCCTGGGCATTGTTCTCCTGGCGCTGGCGGGGGTGCTGCTCATCACCGCAGTGGCAGGCATATGCCCACTCTATATGCTTTTCGGCCTCAGGACAAGGAAAGCTGAAAAGTAGATGATCCGCATACATGATGCAAACCGTGAACAAAAGGCACTGGTACGACGGGTTCATTTATGACAGACTCCTTGCGCCCAACCAGAAAGGATCGTTTGAAAGAATTTCAGAACTGATCCCTGAAAACTCCGATGTGCTCGATATAGGCTGCGGTACCGGACGCCTGGCATTCAG
>DATGWQ010000361.1:0-2013 GCA_035299385.1 Bacteroidales bacterium
CCTAATAATCAATCGCACAAAAGTATGAACTATGAATGAGGATTGAAAGAATTATTTAATTTTGCATTCTGAATCACTAAAGTTTAACCACATATGTCAGGTCACAATAAATGGTCCACCATCAAGAGAAAAAAAGGTGCGATCGATGCAAAAAGAGGAAAGATCTTCACAAAAATCATTAAGGAAATCATTATTGCTGCGAAAGAAGGCGGACCTGATCCCGACACCAATGCAAGGCTCAGGCTTGCCATCCAGAATGCCAAGGGCGCAAATATGCCCAAAGACAATATAGAAAGGGCAATAAAGAAAGCCACAGGCGCGGATGCTGAAAGCTTTATTGAAACTACTTTCGAAGGTTATGCATCGGGCGGGGTTGCCGTTTTCGTAGAATGCCTGACAGACAACAATAACCGTACTGTTGCCACGGTGCGTTCTGCTTTCAACAAGCACGGAGGCAACCTGGGCACAACGGGATCGCTGAAATTCATATTCGACAGAAAAGGCATTTTCACCATAAATAATGAAGGTTTCAATCTCGACGATCTCGAACTTGAAATGATAGACGCCGGTGCAGAAGATTTCGAAGTTGATGGCGATACATTAACCATCACATGCGCCCAGAAGGATTTCGGCAGCATCAACAGGAAGCTGAATGAGCTGGGCATTGAACCCGAAGAAGCCGGTCTTAAAAGGGTACCGACAACTTCCAAGAAGCTCGACGTTGAGTCGGCAAGAAAGGCACTGCGTCTTGTTGAAACGCTCGAAGATGATGACGACATACAGTCTGTTTATCATAATCTCGAGATGACTGACGAGCTTGCCGCTGCCCTCGAGGATTAAGGCAGCAGCCCTATAATAACCCGCTTATGAAAAGAGCCATCTCGCTTTTCATCTTTATTGCGTTGCTCTCAGCATGCAGTAAAGAAGAAAAGGATTTTCTTCTCTGGCAAGTTTCCCGGGGATCGGGTGAAGCATTCAGCGTTAATGTATCTGACTCGGGTTTTTATGCGTGTGGCAGCCTCGACGGTTCTGCGTACTTTATACTCTATGATAATGACAGGAAGCAGCTTCTCGATTTAAAAACCGGGTTGAATGGAATGTTCACTTCAGCGTGGTTTGACAGGAGCTCATACATTCTTGCCGGGAGGGAAAACCGGAGGATGTTCCTCCAACGCTATAATCCTGATGGAACAATAGCATGGCAAAGAACACTTGACGGTTCATACAACATCGACCAGGCAGATCTTTTTTACCTGGGGAACAACACTCTCCTTGCAGTTGGTTCAGCAGATGCCGATTCACTGTCAGCAGGTGACAACGGGATCCTGTTCCTTAAATTTGACACTGCAGGGAACATCATTTCACGGAAAGACATTACCGGAACAGGCTACGTATCCGCACGGGCAGACAGGGATGCCCAGGGAAACATTTTCCTGGCTCTCACAAGGCAATCTGCCGGCTCGAGATCACGTTCCGCTGCAGCCAAATACAACAGCGATTTCAATCTGCTGTGGGAAACCGATCTGTTCAATAATCCCGCCATCTCATCATCAAGCCTTTCCGTGAAGAAAACGGGAGACAGGATACTCATCGCCGGAAGAACGGAGCTTCCCTCAGGATCAGGCACAGTTCTCAATTCATTCATCGTATCATTGGATAATAATGGCAACCTTTCTTCAGGCTGGTCAAAGAAATATCCTGAAGCCGGTAATGAAGGACCTTCCCTGGCGCCGGACAAAAACAACGATATCGTAATGCTGAACCGGCGCTGCATGGTGCTGACCCGGATCGGTGCAAATGATGGCCTGGTTTCTCCGTTGTCAAGAACATTTGATGTATGCAGCGCAGAATCAACCGATGTTTTCGGCAATGATGCCAAAGTAATGAACGACGGAAATATACTCCTTGCAGGTTCCGTGGGAGGGAAATTCTTTGTTGGAATAAGAACGCCTTTGTAATCGATGTTTAAATGTAGAGTCATACCATGGCATTACCCTACATCCAGCCAGAATA
>DATGWQ010000362.1:0-11782 GCA_035299385.1 Bacteroidales bacterium
CATAATACTAATCACTTAGGCAAAGATTAGTAAAAACCTCATACTGTTTTAAGTCATTTTACTCATTTTAAAACTTCGACAGGTTTTTACTTTAGTATAACAATATTCAAAAATTATATATAATAAAATGTTATCACCTCTATTAAGTCATTTACTTCTTCCCTTTATAGTTGCAATGTTCTTATCAATTAATATGGGAGGAAGCGGTACAGGACCTTCTTTTTCAGCTGCTTATGGCGCAAATATCATCAGAAAAAGCCTGATACCCGGATTGTTTGGAATTATGGTCTTTCTCGGAGCAATTCTTGCCGGCAAAAGCACAGCTACAACAATTGGCAAAGAAATACTTGATCCCAAATTAATGTCTTTTACTCTTGTATCAATAGTTCTTTTTTCAGTTTCAATCTCTCTGTTAATTGCAAACCTCGCAGGTATACCACAATCAACCAGTCAATCAACCGTACTTGCAGTTGTGGCTCCGGCTTTGTATTACAATAGTCTTAACTCAGAGAAACTTCTCTTTGTGGTGATCCCGGCCTGGTTTATTCTTCCAATAATTTCCTTCATAATAAGTTTTCTTCTGGGCAGATATTTTTATAAGCCAATGAGAAGGAGAGGATTGATGTTAAGCAGAGCTCAAAATGCAAATCTTAAACCTGTCTGGAACGGGTTAATATTGCTGATGTCTTTATATGTTGCCTTCTCAATTGGATCTAATAATGTTGCCAATGCATCCGGTCCAATTGCAACAATGACAGCAAACGAATTGAACATCTCTTCGGAGAAGGACTTCATACTTATATTGATACTTTCGACCCTGCTGATAGCCCCCAATTTTGGAATAGGGAGCTCAATTTTTGGAAATAAAATTCTCCTGAATACCGGTAAGGAAATAATTTTGTTTGGCAAGTTTGAGGCAGTCATTATTGCTTTCGTCTCCGGTAGTTTATTGTTAGCTGCCTCCCTGAGTAAAGGCATCCCGACTTCATTGGTACAACTGAATGTCGCGGCAATCCTGGGAATAGGTGTTGCAAAGCTTGGTCCAAAAAATATCTTTAAAAAGACAGAAGTCAGGAAATTTTTTATAATGTGGTTAATATCTCCAATTATAGCTTTCTCGCTCTCGATAATTCTTATAATACTGGCTGATAAACTTGGATACTTATAGCTTTTCAATACTCCGGAGGGGAGTAAATGCTTATTGCTAACGGCCCGGCGTTGAGCATTAGTAAACGGCGATGAGCGACCGGAGGCCGTTGGTAGGATCTCAAGTTTTCGCTAGCGATTTCATAAGGCCGCAGGGAGCGAAAAATGGCGCAATTTTTGCCATCATGGTTATCTGATGAACTTTATTAACCTCACTTTGTTTTTAAAATGTGTTCATTGAGTCTTGCCACCAAGATGTATACTAATTACCAAAGTAGGTTCATTATGACTAAGTATGAATCTTTCAATCAATCGGGTTTCTCGAAATTCCTCAATAGTCTGGCGGGTAGAATCTTACGTTTGGTCGCCGGCTTAGGATTCCTTGTAGTCGGTTATTTGTATCGGGACTATGTGCTCGGTGTGATATCTATGGTTTGGGGTGTTCTCCCATTTAGCGCCGGAGTGTTTGACATTTGCTACATAAGTGCTGCTCTTGGTGGTCCACTTTCTGGCAAAAAGATACGCAGTTCAGTAATTCTGTAATCACTTACTTAGAATTTGTCACCACATTAAAAGGAATCATTATTGAGGTTAAATAATTCTCAAATTGAGTGGAAATTTCTTTGAGTTGATAGTTCTCGTGCAAAGGCTTTGCTATGCCACCTAACTCGTCTTTATGGTTAGTTTTTTAAGATCAGGGGTTTTTTGAGAAATCTTCTTTTATAAGAGAGATAATTTTTTCTTCATTGGTTTCATCTGCTTCAAGAACTCCCCATCCATATTGATTTTGAAATAATCCATCATATACAGAATCGTGAAAGGTTCTGATCATATACGGAATTTCATTTATGTCCAGGATATTCCTGATCCTTTGTGCTTCGGGTTCACTGCTTAATGTTAAAATTCTTTTTACCATGCCCTTGTATTTTAATATAAAATTACGATTAATCTTCTATTCCATTCAATCGGATGATCTGTCTCAATCTTAAGAATTCAATACCACTGACTAAAATATAGCTCAAAAAACCAGGGAGCAGAATTCAATTCTGATTCTGCATCTGATCATACATCACATCAAAATTTTGCATTATAGTCTTTGCATTCAGGCTGTCTGCTCCGTTCTCAAGATATAATTTATAATTTTGCCTGGCCTTTTCTTTGTCCCCGGTAAGCAGATAAATCTCCCCAATCTCTCCGTATAATTTTGATGATTTTGGAAATAATTCGAGACCCATATTCAACACTGCGATTGCTTCAGCATAAGATTTAGCACCAATGAATTCATATCCAAGGATTGCAAAGACCTTCTCTGATAAATCATACTTTCCGGAATCTGATTTCATCTTGTCGAACAGCGCCAGGGAGGCATCGATCCCATTCTGAACCAGCGAATTTTGAATTAGTTCTGCTGCAGATTTATTTTGGGTGGTAGTTTGTGGTTCGAGAATAAAAATATAATCATGAGGCATTGTGCTGTCAATTTTTACGAGTTTATATCCTGCAACACCGGCACTTTTCTGAACCCTTTCAATTATAGTTGGGTATTTTGAGCCGGGCCCGGACCTGTCTATTCCAAATTCCCTGTCAATCTCTTCGTCACGCGGATCTAATATCACCAGCTTTGAGCCGGGTTTAAGACTTTTTTTAAGGTTAATTAAAAGATTATCCGGATTTTCAATCATGTGGTATACTAATACCATTATTGCCATATCAAGCGAGTTGTCGGTGAATAAAGGATCGTCCATATCCCCGACAATTGTCTCCACGTTGGTAAGGTTCAATCTTCTGCAACGTCCCCTGAGATATGCGAGAGAAGATTCGTCTATATCATTTGCGTAGACTTTTCCACTTTGGCCTACTTTCCTTGCAAGAAGTACAGTATACCTTCCACGACCTGCGCCTATTTCACCGATTGTCATTCCGGGACTGACACCAATTTCCTTAAAAACAATTTCTGAAGGTTGGCGTTGATTAAGTTTTTTTTCCCATGGCTCTGAAATTTCACTTTGCCCGTAAAGTCCAATGGTTATAATTAAAAACGATCCAATCGATCTTAATCTTTGAAAAGTAATTTTCATCCTGGATTTATTTAAGTTTTTACTACTATTTTGATCAGGTCTCAGGTCTGCCTTAAACCTGCCGGCCCCAGCGGTGAGCGATTGTAGATGTGACGAGCGATGTGGTTATGATGATTTGTCAAATATGGCCTTTGTCTTTCTTGTCCAGGTCTGAATTGAATCCCAATCACGATGATCCCCTTCTTTCCACACACCTGTAAGCATACTTATTCTGAACTTTATTCTGTCACTGAAAGAAGGAATTTTGTCAATCTCCAGAATTCCTTTGAATAGCCCCTCACTTACCGGAGTGACCACATTTCTTACAGGCTGAAGCCAGCTTGATACTGTATCCGTATATTGAACACCTCCTTTCATTGCAAGTGTCATACATACCAGGAAAGCTGCAAAAGGCTTTTTATTCAGATCTGCCTGATTGATCTTTACAAATTCGATAGCTTCAGGAAGCCATTTACGATCCTGAATTGCACTGCCGGCAATAATTGATTTATAGATTGTAAGATCTTTTACATCTTTCATATCAATGATGTCTACCTTCTCTCCTGTCTCAGAGAGGGTTTTTGCAATGGCTTCAGAAATTTCTTTGGTTGATCCTGTGCGTGTAGAATAAGTGACAAGAATTTTGTTTTCCATGGAATTTCAATTGTGGAGTTAAGAAAATTTAATGCGGGTTCCGGGTGAATTTATAAAAAGTGAAATTATATAGTCTATAAACCGAGGAGAGATTCCAATTCCTTTAACTCTGCCCGGGCAGACTCAAAGGTTTTGAACTTCTTTACCGGCAGAATCTGTTTACTGTTTGAATCCAGGAGAAAAATCCTGACGTCTCTGGACTGAAAATCAACCGGCTGTGTTCCCCTGGTATATCCTGCATAGCCTCTTTTAACAATTTTTACCCCCAGTTTCATGCCTTTCTGAATTTCTATCCATTTTCCATAAGGCAATAATCCAAAAAGATAGTCAGCATGTTTGATTCTTTTGTTTTCTGTATCAATGATTGTGCGTGTTGATGTAAAGGCTACAAAGGCACCAATGATGGCAATGATTAATCCGAAAAGGTTAAAATATGAAAAAATTATCCCGCAGATAAACAAGAAGAGACCGGTTGAAGAAGCGAATGGGCCAAAAGACCTGTTATCCAGTAAATTTTCAATGATTACATTTTTTGATTGTGCCATGATTAATGCAATTTCAATAAAATCATTGAGCGCATGTCAGCAGCGTGAAATAGAACACTGTACCTTTGCCTGGTTCGCTTTCCGCCCAGATCTTTCCACCGTGGCGCTGGATTATCTTCTGAACAATCGCAAGCCCGATACCGCTCCCTTTGAACTCATTATCGGAATGAAGCCGCTGGAATGGCTTAAATAACCTGCCCGCGAGGTTCATATCAAAGCCTATCCCGTTATCGCGAACGAAGAAAGTATTCTCGTTTCCAATTGTCATTCTCCCGATATCTATGCGGGCATCTCCGTTCTTAAGGGTATACTTCCATGCATTTCCAATAAGGTTCGAAAGAGTGATGCTCATAAAACCCGGATCGGCCCAGGCGGGCATAGAAGATGCGACAGTGATTATGACATTCCGGTGAGGCTCGGTTTGCCTGAGCTCTTTTATTACGGAATGTGCAATCTGGCTGAGATCGGTCTTCTGACAATTCATCGTTTCCTTTGACAGCCGGGCCAGGCTGATCAGGTCAGTAATAATTGAAGTTATTTTATCCGAGGCTGTAATTACATGGCCAAGGATCGATCTGCCATGTTCGTCAAGTAAAGCGCCATACTTCTTCATTAGTATCTCACTGAATCCCTTGATTGCAGTCAAAGGGGTACGAAGATCGTGGGAAACGGAATAGGAAAAGGATTCGAGATCCAAGTTTGCAGCTATCAGCCCCTCGGTACGGTCACGGAGTGCAGTTTCCATGCGTTTCCGATCTGTAATGTCGACGCTCAGGATTATCAGATGATGAATTTCATTTCTTTCATTCCTGAGGGGCACTATATTTGGAATGTTCGTCACAAGGTTACCGGCTACGTGATAGCTGACCTCACCGCTGAAAGGCTTCCCGGTATCCCTTACATTCTGCAGAAGAGGAACGAATATATCGCTGATCTCCTCTGAAAAGAGTTCCCGGACTGTTTTGCCCTGGACCTGCTCAAAGGTATAGCCATAGCGTTTCAGCACTGTCTCATTTGTATATTCCAGCCTTAAATCCGGGCTGTAAAGAACGAATGAGTAAGGCAGGTTGTTGACGATTTGCTGAAGGAGGTCGCGTTCATTCCGGAATTGTTCTTCGCTCTTTCGCAAAGCATCTTCAGCTCTCTTACGGTCGGTAATGTCAATTCCTGTTGCGACAGCATAGACCGGCATTCCGTTTTCATCGAGCAGGTTCGAATTTCGCCACCGTATATACCTTTTCCCTCCCGGCCTGGTTACCCAGTTGTTTTCAAAATCAACCCTGGTCTCACCCGCCAGGAGACGTGCCGCCACTGCCATGACACCATCACGTTCTTCGGGGGGAACAAACAGATCGAATACAGAGTGTCCCAACACCTCATCGGCAGTATAACCGGTCAGCTCCTCACATGCCGTGTTGAACCTGCTGATTTTCCCGTCCTGGTCGATAACGGCGATCAAAGCACCGGAAGTCTGGAGAACTGCCGTGACAAAATCGCGTTCATTCTTCAGCTGTGCGGAATTCTCCTCGAGCTTCTTCTGTGCAGCCGACAGCTCGGTGATGTCGTTGCCGTCGATCAGGATCCCGGTTACTTCACCCGATGCATCCCGTTCGGCTTTAGCACTCCAGGAGAACACGATCCTGCTCCCGTCCCTGCGCACCCCTTCACTCTCGTTGGCATAGTACTTCTGCGGATCCGTTATTATTTCCTGGCAAATGCGGCTGTTATCGCGGCCTTTCGAGTCGACACACGGGATTATGTTCCCCACAAGCGGTTTGCCTAAGACCTCATTGCGGTTGTAACCGAACAGCTCTTCGGCGAAGTGATTGAAAAATGTGATCGTACCATTATTGTCAATGCTGATAATGATACTGTTTATTTCTTCGACAAACTTCCGGTACTTCGTTTCGGATTCAGCCAGCTTCTGCTGTGTAATGTACCGGGAAGTGATATCCTCGATCGCCAGCAGGATCAGGCCGCCTGCACCAGCCTCCCGTTCGACCCGCCGTGCATTAAGCAGCATTATCCTTTCGCCGATATCCTCGAATCTGTGCCTGACCTCAAATCCCTCTATGCTGGTTTTTCCGGGAATGACAGACTCGAGCAAATGCCGCAAGGAGGGAATGTCCCACTGGTGGTTTCCAAGCTCAAAGATCAAATAGCCTTCAGTCTCCGCGGGATCCACCCGGAATTGATCATAAAAAAACTGATTTGCCGACACGACCCGGAGCTCACTGTTCAGGACGATCACTGCTTCCCGGATAGTATTGACGATACTTTCGGCGTCTACGGATGCTAATTCCCTTGCCATGTTCCGCACAGCTTTTCACAGATCAGTAAAACCATCATCACTTCCAAATGTTCGATGAACAATATATGTCCCGGTCAGCGAGGGCGGAGCGGCGAAGGTTCCGGGGTTTAAGATTTTAAAATTTTCGGGCAGGCCAGGCAATAGTTCCGGTGAACACATAATGTTGCTCCGCAAGCCGGGCACTTTCTCCTGTCAGTCTCGAACTCCAGGAAATTGTCCATCCCTTTTTCTTTTATCATGGCAAGATTTTCAAGGAAGCTGGTGTTGTACCTCGTCCTGTAACGTTTGTCGAGCTGTTTTAATCTCTTGCATGGGTACTTCCTGCAATCAAAGCAGAATTGTGAGTCAATTTCCCTGAGGAGATCACAATTCCTGATTACACAACGGACCCTTGCCTTACCCTGATCGACAAGCCGGCATCCCGGGCACTTATTTTCAGGTCTCATGTAACCCAGGCACGATCCGCAGTTCATTCCGCAGGGAGCAATCATTGAACCCACAAAAGAAACCGAGGTATTAAACTTTTTATTTGTGGCAGGGTTCCTCATGTCTGTATAAATTTCTACGATACTCAAATTTACAAAATATCCCTGTTGTGAAGGGAAACGTTCCTTCGAATGAATTGCATGAAAATGCCAGGAAAAGCATCAAACAAAGGAATATTGTTCCTGTCATCCCGGGAAATCAGTTAATAATATCTCCTTTCGAACCGGCTAGCTTTTCGCGCCATTTTTGGAGCTCTTCGGGTGTCAGCCTCACCCAGTCTGTCACTTCGGCAACAATTCTCAACGGCGCAGAGGTACGGTATGAGCGTGTGGGATTGCCTGGAAATTTTTTATTCGTAACATTCGGATCATTTTCAAAGCTCCCTTCCGGTTCAACAATGTAAATACGTTCACGTCCGTCACCTTTGGCCAGGGCTGCAGCAAGTCCTGCCCCATTGACAAGGGCCGTGAAATAAATGTGATTCATTATGACATCAGGCTTATAATTGGACCTGTTTCCCGGAGTCAGCAAATCACCGGCCTGCAAATCTGCTTTCGTCCCATGATAGAACGGGCCCTTGTCAGTTGGGTTGTCCTCAACCGAAATTGCTGATTCATAATTTTTCTTTGCATTGTCCTGATCGCCCAGGCTCTCATGACATTGTGCAATGCTCAAATACAGCGAACGAAAGGAAGCTTTAACGGAGTCGTCATTTATTTTTAATGCAAGCTGCAAAGACGTTTCGAGCCATTTTAATTTGTCAGGGATATTCTTTTGATGCCGGGCTACAAAATAAGCAGCAGTAAATTTTTCAAAGTCGTTTCCCGCTTCTTGCCAGGCCTGGAGGAATATTCTGCCTGCTTCTTCGGGTTTGCCGTTTTCTTCCATGATCATTCCCTGAACACAGAGCTTTATAACATTATTCTCAGCGTTGAATTCCATTTTCCAGTTTGTGAGTGTGGCGACATTTTTATTTCAGTATAAAATGAATCGGTACCATATAATAAACAGGAGTAGGCTCTCCATCACAAAAACCTGGTTTGAACCTGTTTAGTTTACTTACAACCCTCATAGCTTCATTGTTCAGTTCAGTGTTCACTCCCTGTAAAATATCTATTTTGTCTATAACTCCGTCTTCCTTAACGACAAATCTGACTATTACCGTACCCTGTATTCCGTGTGACCTGGATATTTCAGGATAAATAAGGTTGGCTGAAATGTCGTTCAATAATCCCTGATCACCGCCTTTGTATTCCGGCATTATCTCATAGTCGTAATGTTTCACCTGGTTCCCCGAACTGTCGTAACAGGTTCCGTTTTCGAATTTTCCTTTTTTGAAATAATCCTTTCTCTTAATATTTCCATTTTGCCAATAAGTTGCAATTATCCCATTATATTTATTATCAGTAAAATCAATTTCACTTTTAAGTCTCCCGTTTTCATGCCAGGAACTGGATTTTCCCTGCAGTTCGTTATTACTATAATCTGATTCGTTCTTTAAGGTACCGTTTTTATACCATGTCGTTGATTTTCCATTTTTAAGATTCTTTTTTGATTTTCTTATGTATTGTGTCTCGGACTCATTCTCACCGGTGATAAAGAAGCAGCGTTCATTAAATACGTTTGGATTATCGTCAGGGATAATCAATTTAAAGTATTCAGCTTTTACAGAATCTTTCAAAGGAGTTTTATTTTCATCAAGAAAGATTTTTTGAGAATTCAGGCACAATGCATGAAGCAGGAATGCCGGGACCAGTAGTTTTTTCATTGGTTTTGAGGTTGATTATTTCAGCTTATGATTTGGAGCAGTGTCACTTGTTTCCCGGGAGATAACCCCAGTAAATAAAATCTTCCTTTGATTTTAATATCTTGATCCCTCCATCGTATAATATCATGTATTTATTTGCAACATCGAGAACATTACGATAATCGTGATCTGTTAGAATTATTCCTTTATTACCCGCATGTTTCCTGATCATTTCTTTAATCAGATCAATGTGTATTGGTGATATGCCGTTAAAAGGTTCATCAAGCAGAACAAATTTTTTGTTCAGATTCAGAATAAGCTTGACTTCCAGGTATCTTGATTCGCCACCGGATAAATTACCCACCCTGGTATCATAAACTTTTGAAAGGACCTCATCATTATAAAACTCAGGATCCTGTACCCTGCAATCAAACATCCTGAGAATTCTTCTGACTGTAAAGCTTTTTGGAAGGAAATTATCCTGGTTTAAAAAACCCGCTGCACCTTTTTTCTTATATGGTTGGTCCAGATGTTCACCATTAATTGCTATGTGCTTATAATCTGTGGAAAGTGTCCCGAACAGTATTTTAAGAAGTGTACTTTTTCCTGATCCGTTAAGCCCCAGCAGACCTATTATATCACCGGTACAACATCTGATGAATATATCGGTAAGAACCTGTTTGTCTCCAAAAGATTTTCTTATGCTATCTGCCTCCAGACAATTTTGCATAGTGTACTATTAACAGAATGAAAGCTGCAGTTATAAGATGAAGTGTGTAAGTGACGAGGAATAATCTGAGTTTCGAAATACCCATGTTATAGAAAAAATAATATTCTCTGCTCCTTGAGAACTCATAAATTATTGCTGAAAGAAGATACCCTCCTGTGAGAAAACTTAATGTAAATGCATACATTATGTCACGTACAGTAATCTCTTTCTGCAGAAAGGACTGGGAAAGCGTTATTGAAAAGAATGTTACGATGGGCGATAAAACGAGATTCCATTTCAGAACATAAAAGCTATAGTACAGGCACTTTTTTATCACTGGCGGAGTTTCAGACGGGGTTGTTTTTGTCCTTGTGTTCAGCCTCGTAAAATCTTCTCCATTTTCTTTCCTTTGGCCAATTCATCTACCAATTTATCCAGATACCTGATCTTCCGGATTAAAGGATCACTAATTTCTTCGACACGTACTCCGCAGATTAATCCCGTTATCAGATGTGAATCAGGGTTTAGTGAAGCTCTTTGAAAGAATGTATCAAGTGTTACGTTTTCTTTTATCAGTTCCTGCAGTTTCTTATCATCGAAACCTGTTAACCACTCTATTACCTGGTTCAATTCTTCCCTGGTCCTGCCTTTTTTCCCGACTTTTGACAGGTACAGGGGGTAGACTGTCGCGAAAGTTATTTTTGTGATACGTTGATTATTTGTGTCCATATGAATTAGGTGCTAGTCGTTTCTGATGATGTTATTGATTATTAAAACTAAGGTAATTATTTCTCAGTATTGCAGCTGTATAATTCTTTCCGGTCGGTTACTTCTTTATTGAAAGTTTCACCAACAGGAGGCTCAAAAGTTTTAACGGGATCTCCATCACAATTTAATAACGCAATTTGCATATACCCATTGCAGAGTGGATCATTCATCATCGAGTAAAAAACAGTCTCTTTATTATAGTTAGCCTGGAAAATTGTTATCCGGCAGGTACAATTTGTGAAAGAATTCTTGAGGTTTGTAAGCCAGGGCAGATCTTCCAGGGGATTGCTGCAATTGCAGGTATTATTTTCTTTCTCGCAACTGAATAAAAGAAGTAAAGCTGTGATAATGGGAATAATTTTTTTCATGGACCGGTTATTTAATTTTTAAATGTTAACCGATTCACAGCAAAAATTAAACCAAACAGATATCATTAACTGATTACACAGGTTTAACCACGGAGTTGCACGGAGTCATTCACGGAGTTGCACGGTTGAACAGAGTAACTCCGGATTTTAACCCCGTGTTACTCCGTGGTAAAAAGTTATTCACGGAGTCGCACGGTTGAACAGAGTAACTCCGGATTTCAACCCCGTGTTACTCCGTGGTAACAACCCCCTATTACTCCGGGGTAAAAAGTAACCCTGAAATTCCTAATCCAATTGATAAAGTGTTCCCGGAATTGCCAATATCATATACTTTATTCTTTAATCGAATAATATGATATCCGCCTTCGAAGAGTATTCCGATGTGCGTTTTAACAGGAACAATAACGCCAAATCCAAAAACAGCATCAGATCCGGATCTTTTTAAATCACTGACAATGCCACCATAATACTGTTTTGAACTATAGTAACGAAATCCCATATCAATATACGGGAATACTCTTCCATCTGGTCCTCCAAAAGCATAACCTATCTGTGGACCAATACCAAATAAATTATTATTGATATTTCTTTGAGATTCCTGATAGAAGTCAAATCCAGCTCCAATAAACAGGTGCTTAAGAATAAAATAATTGATTGTTGGGGAGACGTTAATGATAGTGGCTCTTCCTTTTTCAAATCCTTCGTATAGGTCACCTCCCTGACTTAATAAACTCCCGGACCCGGAAATAATGACAGCTTTTTTATCTATTGGATATTCCTGGGCTGAGGTTGTTGAACTGAGGCCAATGAACCAAATGATGATAATAATACTTCTGATTTTCATAAGTGTAATTTTATGGAGGTTCGTCTGTTGTTACCGGTAAAAATCTTCTTTTATCTTGGGCTAAGCCCAATCATGTAATATCACTCTGCAGATTACAAAGGTTTAACCACGGAGTTGCACGGAGTCATTCACGGAGTTGCACGGTTG
>DATGWQ010000363.1:0-3667 GCA_035299385.1 Bacteroidales bacterium
TCGTTTTCAGCTATGATCTTAACCCACCCCTGCCCCCTCCGGGGAGGGGATTCCCTCGCTCATGCCGGTACGATCAATATAAGTAATCAATATAAGTAATTCGCTTTCAGCTATGATCTTAACCCACCCCCTGCCCCCTCCGGGGAGGGGATTCCCTCGCTCATGCCGGTAGGATCAATATAAGTAATTCGCCTTTAGCTATGATCCTGACCCACCCCTGCCCCCTCCGGGGAGGGGAATTCCTTCGCTCATGCCGGTACGATCAATATAAGTAATCAATATAAGTAATTCGCTTTCAGCTATGATCTTAACCCACCCCTGCCCCCTCCGGGGAGGGGATTCCTTCGCTCATGCCGGTACGATCAATATAAGTAATTCGCTTTCAGCTATGATCTTAACCCACCCCTGCCCCCTCCGGGGAGGGGATTCCCTCGCTCATGCCGGTACGATCAATATAAGTAATTCGCTTTCAGCTATGATCCTGACCCACCCCTGCATACCTCCTCCATGTAACCCACCCCTGCCCCCTCCGGGGAGGGGAATTCCTTCGCTCCAGCCAGTTCATCCACTCTCTACGATCTTCGCTTTACGCTCAACGCTCAGCTTAGCTGCCCCCTGTTCTCATAGATCTTCGCAATCGCCTTCACTATATCCTCCATATCCGACCTGCTTCCGAGAAGGATGTTCTGGGTGAAGGTGACTGCCTGGGAACAGAGCAGGTCATTGCCGGGAAGGACATTTTCCTCGCGCCACCTTTTGAGCCTTGCTTCTGAAAAGAGCCTCTTATAACCTCTCGAGTTCAGTGCATTTTCGATCAGGCCTTCATGATTCTGCGGACCATAGCCGCTGCTGCCGGGTATTCCTTCTGCACGGAGGGCTTCAAGAAACTTTGCCTTCGGTGCATTATTGAATTTTTCCCTGATGTACCTGAAAGGGTAAAGATGATAAGCCGATCTTTCAGCTCCCGGTGCAAGCTTGTAAGGAACGATCCCGGGTATCTTCGCAAGCTCCTTATCGAGGTACTGTGCATTAGCGAGCCGCACATCGGCGTCGGCAAGTATGCGGTCCATCTGCGACATCAGTATGAGGGCCTGTATCTGCTGCATCCTGTTATTCCCGCCGTTGATCGGGTAGTCGCTTGTCCTCTTCACGCTTCCGAAAGGCCTTCCGCAGTTATGAAGTGTATTGCACAGGTCCATCAGCTCCTCGTTGTTGCTGACGATGGCTCCGCCTTCACCTGCAGGAAGGTTCTTCGAATTCTGGAAGCTGAAGCACCCGGCATCGCCGAAGGTGCCCACTTTCCTGCCTTTGTATTCTGCAAGCCATGCCTGGCATGCATCCTCGACAACCTTTATATTATGCTTCTTTGCTACTGCATTCACGCTGTCCATATCGACGGGAAGCCCGTAAATATGAACAGGGATCATCGCGGTGGTCCTGTCGGTGATCCTTTCCTGGATCTTTGCAGGGTTGAGAAGGAAAGTCTCCGGGTCGCTGTCGACAAAGACGGGCAGCGCCTTATGCATGAATATCACGTTGTATGAAGCTATAAATGTGTAAGGTGAAACAAGCACTTCATCGCCTGCATCGACGCCGAGCGCCTGCAATGCAACCATGAGCGCCGTTGTCCCGCTTGCGGTGGCAAGACAACGTTTGGCCCCGATGAGCTCGGCATATTTTTTCTCGAAATCAATGACGTGCTCGCCGCTCCCTCTCCACCAGCGTCCGGTCCGCAGCATCTCAATTATGCCCTTTTCGGCGGATTCATTCCATACAGGCCATACCGGCCATTTTGCCGTACGGACAGGCGTGCCTCCCTGGAGTGCAAGCTTGTCTGAAATTTTACCGGTTTCAAATGTTCCTGTTTTCAGGTTTATCATTGCTCCCACTGCTCCTGCGGATGCGGTGGTGATTGCCTGGCGGCGGGTGATTTTACGGGTTGACATGGTGATAAGAATTTGAACTGATGATAAATTTATTAAATTTAATTGAGATATTTAAAAAGACGGAAGACGGAAGTCGGAAGACGGAACATTTACCATAGGCATCCCCCTCTATGCTTTGCAGAGAGGGGGTCCCGATAGCTATCGGGAGAGGGGGTGAGTTAGTGAATTTCAGGAGAATCACAGAAAATACATCATATTATGAACCGCAGAAAATTCATCAATCTCGCAAGCATCGGCACGGCAGCTGCTTTTATGCCACCTTTTGATTTTAGTGTGAAACAGCTTCAGGCTGAAGTGCTGAATCCATACAACAGGGCCCCGGTGAGCCTGATAATAGACGACTCCACGTGTCTTGTGAACATGGCACATTTCGGAATACCGCAGTTCGGGGAGGTGCTCCCTGAACAGTATAAGCAGGACTGGCGGAAGCTGCCCCGCGAGATCCCCGACTCATTCGTAAGGGAATTCGGTGAATGGAGCCATGAGAACGGCATAAAAGGCAAATACAGCATCGTCCCCTATCCTGCCTGCACCGGCTGGATGAACAGGTTCATCCCGGGCTGGACAAAGAAAGAGCTGGAGGCCAGCCTCGAGCTGGTGCGCACTCTCATAATGCCCAACTGGGACATCCACCCCGAGATGATCAGCCACACAAGAGTGATCGACATAAAGACAGGCAGACCTTTCCCATATCCCACTCCCGAATACATGGAAAACTGGGAATGGAGCCAGACCAAAAGCTCCGACGAGCTTGCCGCATACCAGGCTTATGCGCTCAATATATTAAGGGAAGCAGGACTGACCTGCGAAGGGATAACCACCCCCGGGGGCTATGGCGAAAGAAACCAGGTGAACCTTGCAAAGGCTACATCTCAGTCAGTCAAAGATGTGTTCGGCTTCAACCTCACACATTTCTTCAGGGATGTCTTCACGGAAAAAGATCAGAGTGTCGCCCCGAAAATAATGTATTCCGCAGGGCTCGACGGACCCAACCCGGAATGCTCTGTCTCGATAATCGGCTGCACCGATGACTGGTTCGGCAACTGGGATGGCCTGGGAAAAGGTTATCCCGACAGGATGATCACGCCGGACCTCAGCTCGGGAAGGCTGGTCGATGTGATCGCGAGCGGTGAGCCTGCAATAATGGTTTGTCACTGGCCGGGCATATATTACAATGGTGATAAGCAGGGATTCAATGTCCTGAAGACAGTTGTTTCAAGGCTAGGCCAGAAATACAACAACCTCATCTGGATGCGTCAGAACGACATCGCACGTTACTGGGCAGCAAAAGAGCTTACAAAAGTCACAGCCGTGAAGAACAGCATAACCCTCGAAGCTCCTTTCGCCACAAACGGCTTCACCCTGAAGCTGAATTTTCCCGTAAGAAAAATCAGCATTAAACATGAAGTGAATGAAGCAAAGCCGCTGAAGAGAGTGGATAATTCAAACTTCACAGAACAGGATTGCTGGTTTACAGACCGAAAGGAGACATGGGTTTGTGTGGAGCTGAAGCAGGGGAAAAATGAGATAATTCTGTAAGTCTCCTGCAATTGGCTTGAGTCAACTGCATTAAAATCTTGCTGTTGACTTAGCTTTTAGCTGTTGAATTCAGTTCTTTGCAGTTGTCTTTATTTCTTTAAGTTAGCTTTAATCTATTACTATTGTTTTTTAGCCCTTTGCAGTTGGCTTCAGCCAACTGCAAAAAGAGTGGAATATCTCCC